>CAZGIO010000238.1:0-1511 GCA_964525975.1 uncultured bacterium | reverse complement strand
ATGCTTCAAAAATGCTGAGTTAATGCTTGACTTCCTTGAAACATAAGTTACTATACATAGAAACATGTTTCTATGTATAGTAACAAAGGAGGTAAACATGGAAATAACAAAAACACCTGACAGACTGGGTTATTACGGAGAGTATGGAGGCACATATCTCCCGGATAACCTGAAAACCATTATGGGAGAGATTGCAAAAGCGTACGCATCCCTGAGAAACGATCCTTCATTTACCAGAGAACTTCAGCAGCTTCTCACTCACTACGTGGGCAGGCCGTCACCTGTCTATCACGCAAAGAACCTGTCACGCGCCCTTGGAGGAGCGGCAATCTACCTCAAGCGAGAGGACCTGAACCACACTGGAGCCCATAAGATCAACCACTGCCTGGGTGAAGCGCTCCTGGCAAAAAAGATGGGCAAATCAAAACTCATCGCCGAGACCGGCGCGGGGCAGCACGGCGTGGCCCTGGCCACTGCCGCAGCTCTCACAGGATTGAAATGCACCATCTACATGGGTGAAATCGATGTGATGAAAGAACATCCCAATGTCTCACGGATGAAAATACTTGGAGCGGGAGTTATCACAGTCACCAGAGGCACCCGTTCGCTGAAAGACGCGGTGGATGCGGCGATGGAAGCCTATCTTGATGATCCCGTAAACAGTTTCTACGCCATCGGCTCAGTAGTAGGGCCACACCCCTTCCCCATGATGGTAAGCGACTTCCAGAAAGTCGTAGGCAAAGAAGCGCGCAGACAAATACTTGACCTTCACAACTCACTGCCAGATGCCGCAGTGGCCTGCGTTGGGGGCGGGTCAAACGCCATGGGCCTGTTCTCCGGATTTCTTGATGACAAGCAGGTCATCCTTTACGGCGTTGAACCCGCCGGAAAGAGTTTCAAGCCCGGAGAGCATGCGGCCACACTCACCAAAGGCTCACCCGGCATACTCCATGGCTTCAAGTCTTATCTCCTGCAGGATGAAAACGGGGATCCCCAGCCTGTCTATTCCATCGCCAGCGGCCTGGACTATCCCGGCGTTGGGCCTCAGCACAGTTATCTGAAAGACATCAACCGCGTACATTATGTATCCATAACTGATGAAGAAGCTGTGGATGCGTTTTTCACGCTCTCCCGCATGGAAGGCATCATACCCGCGGTGGAATCGGCGCACGCAGTGGCCTATGGTATGAAACTGGCACAAAAGATGAATACCGGATCAGCGATCCTCATCAACCTCTCAGGACGAGGAGACAAAGACGTTGATTTTATCCTGGATCAATACGGTGATAAATATGTACGCTGAAACTATTCATACTTGTTTTTCTCTCTTTATCTACCGCTCACCCCGGGACGGCCTCTGGCAGTCTCGACTTATATCATTCTTCGTAAACTATTATTAAGCAATCTGCTTATTATTCACCACGGGACAACGGCAAATATTTTTTTACAGCTCGCGCAGAATTATATAAGTGAATCACGCTCGGTTTATTAAGGTTTGAAAACTCACTAAC
>CAZGIO010000237.1:0-1538 GCA_964525975.1 uncultured bacterium | reverse complement strand
ACCAAATGCCATCTGAATCTTTGATGCCATGAAAAAACAGATGTTGAAATATAAGATTGAAAACAAGAAAGCCGTCCTCCTGGAGACACATGACGTCTCCACTGAACTGCCGGGAAAATTGGTGAAATTCTATGGAAAAGCGGGAGATGATTTCTTCTTCTATTCACCCAAGGAAAAAGACTGCGACTCCATATTCATGGCGGATGAAGAGATGCATTTCCACATGTCATTCAAGCACATGGATTCCGACAAGGCCCTGGGTATTAATAATCTAATGGTGGTAAACAAGGGCCGTGTATTCGTCTCCGATGATTATTATCCCAGGACATTCAACAAACATATCTATGATCTGAGAAGCGGCAGGATAGAGGTCTATGACCTCAAAGGCAACCTATTACGTATTCATAAAAGACCTTATAAAATGCCCACCTCACTGACACCCACGTTTGATCATTCCGGCAGGATCTATTACCTGCTGCAGAATGGAAAGAAAAATGCCAAATGCACGATCTATGATGTTAACGGCAGAAAGATACATTCATTTAAGTTGAACGGTAATTATATCGATGAAGGGGACTACTTCCAGACGCAGTATGAAGAGGTGGTACAGACCCACAACATCGGCGACGGCCACTATCGAAAAGTCGTGGTGACAAAACCTGTAGACGAAACCAAAAGCGCCGTACTATATGTCTGGGACTTCGATTAGGGGTCAGGTCCGCACATTTCACATTAGCGATATGCCTTACAATTAACCACGGGAACACCAAGTGTTCACACGGGACTTTCCGGGAAAGTCACACGGATTAAATCAATTGTTACGTATTCAGCACTATGCTTCTTATTAAGACCACGGATCACCCTCCCAGGCTCCCCGGTCACGGATTCCCCACCCAGGCCATCTCCTTCACGGATTTAAATCTTTGGTATCGAAATAAACATCCACTCATGGTTTTCATCCATGAGCTGCGCACCATGTGTCTATTCCAAAAATAAACAAGCTTACTTTTGCTCACAGCCACACGGTGTTTCGTTCATCTTTGATGAATAATGGATGTTTATTGGTATGTATCCCGATTTGGATTCGTATACAGCAGTTATGTAAATGAACAACCAGCTTTTTTTGAAGGTATTACACCTGCGGTGTTTTACTTCTTCATTAAGCCTGCAATATGGAAACACATGGATTTGCATTCAGTTGTAATACAAATACGCTATCAGTTTTATTGAATGTTTTGATATTGGATTTTATGTTCAGTCCTCGAAGCGCTTTATCATCCTCGATGAATAATTGATGTTTATTGGCAAGTAACCCGTTTGGGATTTGTACTCGGCAATTTCGGACTCAATTTGGGACCGGGTCTACACTTTATACACCCCCCTGTTGTCTTAGCTTAAAATCATCATTTTCAGTGAAAATATTACCACTTGTCAGTTTATATTGCGTCTTGTCGGAAAGTGGGCCTGATTTCCTTGACGAAGGGCATGCTTTGTCATCATGTTAGATTACCGCGCGTGGAAAACAAGGGAAGGAGGGA
>CAZGIO010000236.1:0-1584 GCA_964525975.1 uncultured bacterium | reverse complement strand
TTGGATATGCATCTGTTATGAGCTCTTCATGGGCATATAACGTATAGCTTTCTGAACCAGTGGGAGCGGGAAAGATATATTCCATCTCCACATCTGTATCCACAGCGGATACTTTGATGCTGACGGGATAATCATTGGAAATGACAGGGTCAGAGCCATTGACTTCATTAAGTCCCTCTGTGCCTTTGATCACATACCCGTCCCAGTTGGAGAACTCTCTCACCTGTATCACTATCCCCGGGGTAAGCCACATGTTTTGGCCGGGAAAACTCCCGGGGTCGGTGATATCTTTCCTGCATGAACTTTTCACAAGGGACATGGCGCGCTGGAGGTCTCCTTCCAGCATATATTTGATTCTTGATCTTTCCTGGACGATACGGGCTTTCTGTGCCTGATAGTAGCTCCTTAGGAAAAAACCCGTAAGGATGAAGAAGCCGATTACCATAAATGCTACCACATTAAGTAACACGGCCCCCCGGCAAATCCTCATTCATTTCTCCAGTAAGCCTTGAAATCGGCTTCTGTTTTTCTCACCTCGCTATCACGTGTCTGTACTGTCACCACGACGGTCAATGAGACTGTCCGCGAGGTATTATCAATAATCGGCGCGCCGTCTATATAGTATTCGCCGTAATCGGTCTCCACCACTTTCATGCCATTGCGTGCCACAAACCTGTCACCGCCGGCGTCTGTCTGGACATTATATGTGATGACCGAATCGTTATACAGGGTGAGCGTGAGGTCTGTCCCGTCCCATGCCACTGCTTTGGAGCGGTTGATATCATCTGTAAGCCTTTCGCTTATCATGCCTGTCAGGGAGACAGATTCACTCATAAGCATGGCTTCATCGGCTCTTCTCGCTCCTGTGATATAAGCTGAAGTGATCCCGAAGGAGATCACCGCCATGAGAGAGATGGTCATGGTAAGCTCAAGCAGCGTCACGCCTCTTTTAATACTGCGCATCGGAGTATCTCCTGACTATATATTCCAGTATCTCTGTCTTAAAACCGGTACTCTGTCCCTCTGTACCGGCTATCATCTCCTGCCAGGTGACCATCAATGTTATCTCTTTATATTCCGAACCGTTATCGGGATCGTTCCCCTGCACCACTGCCCAGGATGCCGTGGCAGTAAGATCATCTCCTGAAAGCACGGTGTCCCTGTCATCGATGACCACGGGATTGCCCGGATAGTCGTGTGTGGTCCCTGCCCCGGGAGGGGAATCCTCCAGCAGAAGATCATTGTAATCATATGCAAGTATCTCTTCCATGATCCTTCCCGCAGCCATATCGGCCTTTTCTCTGGTCACTTCTTTTGTATGTATGATAAAAATAGTGGTAAAGGTGTCAAAGAACATATAGATAAGTATAATGGATATGGTCATCGCAGCGATAAACTCTATGAGTGTGGCACCCTGTTTCCGTTTCATAGTATTATTATATAGTTGCCTGCGTCTCTTATCAAGTGGCTTTGTGTTGACCTTCAGGTCTTCTGGTATATACTGAAAACATGGAAAGTGAAGTCAGGCGTCTCGCAGAAGCGATAAAAACAAGCCGAAGCACAGCGGTACTCACAGGAGCGGGC
>CAZGIO010000235.1:0-1586 GCA_964525975.1 uncultured bacterium | reverse complement strand
GAACCCCTTGAACCTCCGAAGGGCTGCTGACCCACAACGGCTCCTGTGGGTTTATCGTTAATGTAAAAATTCCCTGCGGCATGGCGCAGCGCTTTTCTGGCCAGGACAGCCGCGGATCTTTCCGACGCAAAGACAGCTCCTGTCAGACCGTAAGGAGATGTGGCATCGCATATCTCAAGGGTCTTCTCATATGTTTCGTCTGCATAAAAGTATACAGTGAGGACAGGGCCGAAGATCTCTTCCCGCATGGTCAGATAATCGGCTTTTTTAGCCTCTATTACAGTGGGTTCAATAAAATAGCCTTTTGAGTCATCGCGGCCGCCGCCGAAAAGTATCACAGCGTCCGGTGATTTTTCAGCGTCCTCGATATAAGAGCTTATGGTCTTGAACGCATTGCCGTCAATAACCGCATTGAAGAAAGCAGAAAGGTCTTCGGAAGAGCGGGGTGTGATCTCTTTCAGCATGGCTCCGGCCTTTTCCAGGACTGCTTCTCTCATGGATTCAGGGATATAGGCTCTGGATGCGGCTGAACATTTCTGCCCCTGAAACTCAAAAGCGCCGCGTACCATGGCGGTGGCCACTTCTGCGGGATCAGCGGAATGATGAACAAAGATAAAATCCTTGCCCCCGGTCTCTCCCACGATGCGTGGATAAGTCCTGTAATTTGAGATATTATCGCCGATGGTCTTCCATATGTGGTTGAACACACCTGTGGACCCGGTGAAATGTATACCCGCAAGGTCTCTGTGGGGCAATATGTGACGGCCTACGGCGGAACCCCGGCCAGGTATGAAATTGATGACTCCCGGAGGGAATCCCGCTTCCTGGAAGATCTCCATGAGGATGTAGTTGGAAAGAACCGCTGTGGAAGCCGGTTTCCATACCACGGTATTGCCCATGATGGCGGGAGCTGAAGGCAGGTTGCCGCCGATAGATGTGAAGTTGAACGGTGTGATGGCGAAGACAAAGCCTTCAAGGGGACGGTAATCCAGCAGATTTAGAGTAGTTCCAGGGGAGTGAAGGGGCTGGTCCGCATATATCTGAGTCATGTAGTAGGCGTTGAAGCGGAGAAAATCCGCCATCTCCGCCACGGCGTCTATCTCAGACTGGAAGACGTTTTTGCTCTGGCCCATCATGGTGGCGGCATTGATCCGGTGGCGGTACTTTTTTGTGATCAGGTCCGCGGCTTTGAGAGCGATGGCCGCGCGGTCCATATAATGCATCTCTTCCCATTCCTTTTTTGCAGCCATTGCCGCTTCCGCGGCCATGGCGATCTCCTTTTCTCCGGCTTTGTGGTAGACAGCGAGGACATGGCTGTGATCATGGGGCATCACGATCTCCGCGGTGTCGCCGGTCCTGATCTCTTTTCCTCCGATTATCAGGGGTATCTCCAGGGTTTCGTTTTTAAGTTTTTTTATCTCGGCTTCAAGAAGGGTGCGTTCTGGAGATCCTTTCCTGAACTCCAGCACAGGTTCATTATCCGGGACCTTCAAAGAAAATAAAGTGTTCATAATCACCTCCGTTATGTTTGTATCAGCATATCGAGGATATACAGTATTCTTTTCTCTGTCAATGAGAAAGGGCGG
>CAZGIO010000234.1:0-1629 GCA_964525975.1 uncultured bacterium | reverse complement strand
ACTATCTGGTATCCAAAGCGGGCTTTATTCCCGGTACGAATAAAGTCTACTGTGCAGGTTTTGACATGCATACAAATTATCATGAAGTGATCCTTGGGAATCAGAAAGTAGCTGTCCCCGACGGATCCGGTGTGACTAATTTTCATGTAAATGAGAGCAAGATCGTCTTCACCATCGAGACTCGCGTGCCTGAGATGAAAGCTAAATACGGCGCGTTGGCACGCAAGTTCACTGTGTTTGAATATGATGTGAAGACGGAGAGGATCTCTTCTCATGGTGATTACTGGAAGACGCTGAATGTACATGAGTTTAACGGTGATTTTTATTATGAGACTTTGTCAAAGGATGAGGAGTTCCTTTATCTTACATACGGAGGCCGCTCGCTTGCCAGGAAAAAGGTCAAAGACGGTCCGGCGTTTATTCTGTATGCACGTGACGTGGTCACGCCTGACGGCACATTGTATCTTGCATACAGGAAGGCGAAGCCCGACGGAAATATAGAAGAGGCGCGGAAGTTTACATATGTGATGACAAAGAATGGCATAAAGGTGGCTGAATATGACGCTGTCTTTGCGGAAAGGGCAAAGCTGAATGTATCAAACGGCGAGCCGTTTTTTGTATTCTATCTTGATCAGGCTGTGGGGTCTCTGGATCGCATGTTCTATTACGGTGACAGTGAGATAAGATCCGACGGCTATGCCATGGAGAATGTCTGCGCTCCTGATTTACTTGACGTATATTCCATTGTAAGGACAGCGGACATGAAACGCAGGATTTATAAAAACGGCAAGCCCGCTGACGAACTGATCCGGGACGGCGTGACTGAGCTTGCGGTTTCAGGAGACGGGAATCATTATGCCGCTTTGGTTTCAAATGCATTAAAAGCATACAGCGAATACTATACCACGCCTGCGCATCTTGACTCCGGCTGGAAACTCGTTTCCAACGGCAGAGAGCTTGAAGGCAAGTTCGGCGCGCCGGTATGGGGAAAAGCTTATGGCAGCATCATTGTCATGAAACAACAGGGTAATGACCTGATATTAACAAGAGTGAAATAATTGTTTTTGAGGGGGAGTATGACTCCCCCCATATATTTGGGAAGGAAGTATATTGATATGATTATAAGAAGTGCGGTAATTATTTTTTTCCTGCTTACCATGGTAAGCGCTGTGTTTTTCACCATGAACGCGTACCATGCTGCGATGTATGATTACAATGATCAGGGCAGATATTTTGACGGAGTGACGGTGCATCGTGAAAGTGCTGTTTTAGGCTGGTCATGTGTTGCCATACTTTTCTGGGGCATTGCCGGAGCGGCGTTTTACGGCACAGTGAGGAAAAAAGAGACTGCTGGCAGGTAGCCTGTCTTATTTTATTAACCACGGGATTTGCTGCGCAAATCACACGGATTTATTTTACCCCACGAATTTATTAGGAAGAACTATATGGGGAAGGACATAAATTAGCGGGGGCCCCGGACACGGATTTGAATCTTTTGCATTGAAATAAACATCCACTCATGGGTATCCATGTAAATATGAAATCAGCTTTTGTGTAAGTATTAATAACTGTCTGAATATTATGCTGATGTCAATCACATGCAAATAAGCATAGTGCTTAAGTACTGAA
>CAZGIO010000233.1:512-1646 GCA_964525975.1 uncultured bacterium | reverse complement strand
ATGGAATTTACTACTCTGATTTTGTACTGCGCAGGATATCTAAATTCGACTTCGAAGGTAATTTCATAGATTCCATTGAGTTTAATGAAGAGACCGGGATTGTGGTGGAATTCGACATCCTGGAAAATACCATGTACACAGCGGCGATAGATACTGTCTATCTGGGCAAGATCGCCCTGGAAACCGGAAAGCAGACAGCTTCAATACCACGTGAAGGCAAGACACTCCAGGAAGTTGGTTCGACTATCTCCGGCGGCATCATAGCATGTGTCCCCTATAACAATGAGATATACATGGGGGGAATCAGCGCTCCTTATAAGATAGAACGCTTTGACAGAGACCTGAACAGACTGGGGAAATACACCTATAAACTGGAAAATGAATACAAACCCGCAATGATCTATCCCGGCCCCAATGTCGCCGGTGATTTCACCATCTCCACCATGGCCATCACGGAAGACTATATTTACGCGCCGCACATAAGCGGGCGGTATCATATAAAAAACGACACTGTCGAACTAAAACCATTCGTCCCCGAGATCTTCAGGTTCAGTAAAGAATCAGGCAATCTGGACCATAAATATACCGTACGGGAAATCGATGAGATGTCAGGGGGATTTGCAGTGTTACATGCGGATTCAGAAAAAATGATCTGCATATTCGAAGGCAGCGGGGACTGGGTACAAAGCCTGTATCCTGAGGATACTCCACAGACAACCCGGTCACTTGTAATATTAGACAGATAATACATAAACAGGCGGGGACCACCCCGCCTGTTTTTCATTCTTGTGAGTTACTTTTCCTTTTCCTTCCCGATGACATCCCCATCTCAATAAGCTTCATGAGAGGTTTCTTCAGGATGCCCTCGAACTCCCGTTTCACGTTCTTTAGTTCGCCGGGTATATCAATATGCTGGGGACACTTTTCCACACATAATCCGCAGTTCACACACTGACTCGCCAGTCCGGGATTGTATTCCCCCATGCCACCCAGCTGCAGCAGATAAAATATCCTGCTCTGCAAACCCTTTTTAAAAAGATGCTTCTGGTTATAAAAAGCAAAAGCCAGAGGGATATTTACACCCTTGGGGCACGGCATGCAGTACTGGCATCCAGTGCAGGGTACCTTCATGAG
>CAZGIO010000233.1:0-502 GCA_964525975.1 uncultured bacterium | reverse complement strand
TTGATACAGCTTCAAGTTCTTCTTCACTCATGGAGTCAACTTCAGCCTTCCCGGCGATCCTCATGTTCTCCTCAATATGATCCATGTTATTCATCCCTGAAAGCACTGTGATCACACCGGGATGGTTCCATACCCAGCGCAACGACCACTCCACGTTGCTCCATTCGGGATGGACTTTCTTGAATATCTTTTCAACGGGATCAGGGAGCTTCCCCGCAAGAGAACCGCCTCTTAACGGCTCCATGATCACAACACCGATCTTTTTTGACCAGGCGTATTCCAGTCCCTCCACTCCCGCCTGAAAATGTTCGTCCAGTATATTGAACTGGATCTGGCAGAAGTCCCAGTCATAAGCGTCGATGATACGCTTGAAATCATCCCGTGAACCGTGGAAGGAAAAGCCCGCATTCACGATCCTGCCGCTTTTTTTAGCCTTGTCCATAAACTCCACTACACCGTGTTTTACAGCGCCGTCCCACGAACCCCCTTAAAGGGCATGTAT
>CAZGIO010000232.1:0-1653 GCA_964525975.1 uncultured bacterium | reverse complement strand
GGAACTCGCAGGGGTCATGGCCGCAAAGCGGACCCATGAACTCATACCACTCTGCCATCAGCTGGAACTCACAGGCATCACTGTGAAATGCGCCGTGGAACAGAACCGCGTGAAAGCGCATGCTGAAGTCACATGCCGCGGCAGGACAGGGGTGGAGATGGAAGCCCTGCAGGCGGTGTCCGAAGCCCTGCTCACGGTCTATGACATGTGCAAGGCCGTGGAAAAGTCCATGACCATTGGCGGTATAAGGCTGTTGAGAAAAAGCGGCGGAAAGAGCGGCACATATGTCCATGAAGAATAAAGGCATGATCATCTCTCTTTCATTGAGCGAGAAAAAAGGCACAGCTAAACATGCCGTTGACGAATGCCTGATCATCAAAGATTTCGGCATGGAAGGTGACGCCCACGCCGGAAGCGAGGGGCAGCTCACTGTGTTGTGTGAAGATACGTGGAAACGATATGAGAAGAGCACCGGGCTGGAGATACATCCCGGTGAATGTTCTGAGAATATAATAGCTTCGGGGCTCAGCGCAGCCTCATGCCCGCCGGGCACGGTGATCAAACTCGGCGAAGAAGTGACATGCCTGGTCATCAGGATCGGCAAGGAAATCAGGGATGAATGTCCCGCGTACCCAAGGCTGAAAGCCTGCCCTGTGGCGGAAGAGGGATTGTTTCTTAAAGTCCTCACAGGGGGAACGTTGCGCGCGGGGGATCCCGTGGAAATAACAGAGGAGGTATGATGTACAGATACGCGATAATCACATGCAGTGACAGAGGTTCACTGGGGGAACGGCAGGACCTGAGTGCCGTGGAGATCGAAGGCGTTATGTCCAAAAACACCGATTACAAGAAAGAATTCTATACGGTCATCCCCGATGAGGACGCCGTTATACTTAAAACACTCAAACATTGCGTGGAAGACCTGAAAGTGGACCTTGTTATCACAACAGGGGGCACAGGGCTTTCAGAAAGAGACGTCACTCCTGAAGTGACCCGCGGTTACGTGGACAAACTGGTCCCCGGCCTTGCGGAGCACATGCGCGCAAAAAGCGCCAGAATCACTCCCCACGGCCTGCTCTCAAGAGGCATCACAGGCATCAAGGAGAAGACACTGATCATCAACCTGCCCGGAAGCCCCAAAGGCGCAGGGGAGAACCTGAGCTTCATCATAGACGCCATACCCCATGCTCTGGGTATCATGACCGGAAACGAAAAGGAATGCGGCCAGAAAAGATAGACTGCCACCTGCATTCTTCATTCAGTCCCGATTCAAATGAAGATATGGAAAACACCGTCCGGGCCCTCATTGAAAGAGGCTTCACCCGGGCGGTGTTTACTGAACACGCGGAAAACGACCCACGCGTGCAGGAAGAATGGGGCAAGCTGGACCATGCGGAATATTTCAGAAAAGGCGCGGAGCTTAAGGAAAAATACAGAGACAGGATAACACTTTCCCTGGGTATAGAGGCGGGCGAACCACACCGGTATCCCGTGCCTGATGAGGTCCTGAACGGCGCGGAGCTGATCATGGCTTCCGTGCATATGATCCCGGGACAGGTGAACATGTCCATCCGGAATGAAAAACCCTTTACATCGGAACAGATACGCGCCTATTATGAGGAGAACCTGGCGCTGGTGAAGACCGGCGGATTC
>CAZGIO010000231.1:0-1667 GCA_964525975.1 uncultured bacterium | reverse complement strand
AACTCGCGACATCCAGCTTGGGAAGCTGACGCTCTACCAACTGAGCTATACCCGCTTGTGCAGATTAGTATATTTTTAAGAGATATTTTTGTCAAGCTGTTTTTTGGCGGCACAGTCTATTCAAAAAAGGAAGCGGCGCCTTTTTTTCCGTCGCTGATGACAGTCTTGAAGGTCTCGTTCATCACAGTCTCATTGCTGCCGGGAACAAGATAGCGGGCATTTATCTCCACCACGCCGTCATCATAGACTTTGACTTTTACATAATTGTACCGGTACCGTTCTCTGATATTTATAAAACTGTTATGGGAAAACGCCAGGAATCCCTGTTCATTGCCGAAGAGACCGGGAGCGAAGTACTCAAAAACATCAATGGGCATCCCCCCAACGGCTTCAGGTGACTTTTCAACCTTTTCGCCATCCACATAAAGATCGCATTTCCCGTAGTCCACCACCATGCGCACTTCATTGCCTTTTTTAAGGCTATCCATAAGCTCGTCAAAAGATGCGAGCATCTCTGAAGATGCCGCAGAGACCAGGACAACTGTGAACAACATCATCAATGATATACGTTTTAACATATATTTCCCTCCTTTAAAAATCCCCGTTATCGTTAAATACTAATATATGAGCGATATGAAAACAATGCACAGCACAATTAACGGGCTCTCATCCCTGCTTGAAGCCGCGCCTGCTTCAGATGAAGAAGCATTTTCTCTTCAACGTCGTCTTTTCGCCCTGGCGGATGAGATCAGCGGGGAGCAGCCCGGCTTTTTCACTGAACGCCCTTTCCTGCAGGGCGAACTGCATCTTGCCGCGCTGCTTGAGTCCTGCTCAAAACGCTTTGATCTCCCGGCCCCGTTCGCTCAATACCTGGAACAGAGGCTCCCCTTTATTCGCACTTAAAGCAGTTTTTCTATGGCCTCCACAAAGACCTCTTTGTCTCTGTAACCCACGAACTTTTCCACTATATTACCCTCTCTGTCCACAATAAACGTGGTGGGTATGCCTTTTATGCCGCCGAACAGACCCACTATCTTCTGTTCTTTATCCATTTTCAGAGAGATATAATTGACATTGTTGTCCTTCACAAACTCTTCAAGGGCATTGATATCCTCGTCAACTGAGATACCCACGACCAGGAGCCCCTGATCCTTATATTCCTCATGGAGTTCAATAAAGTGAGGAATCTCTTTTTTACAGGGAGGGCACCATGTCGCCCAAAAATCAATGATAACGACTTTACCCTGGAGACTGGCGGAATCAAACACCGTGTCATCGATGTCATTGAGGCTGAACGCAGGCATGGCCTTTGTCTCAGCAGCCTTGTCCTCAGTCTTGTCAGCTGTTCCGCATCCTGCGATGAGGACCGCAGCCAGTAGAAATACAAAAATGCTTTTTTTCATAATAATCCCCTTTCGTCAAACGATACAAGGTAAACGCGGTTTTTTTTGCAGAGCGAATGAAGTCTCTCGTTCCACAAGTCCCGGTCGACCCTCAGTTCCACAGGGTAGCCTTCGCCGCCCCTGCTGATCAGTTTTTTAACATCTGTGGCACCTGAACGGTTCCTGATAATAAACCGTATATGTTCATTATCCACTTTTCTCCTGAAATATGTTGTAAGCAGATGGCTGTATTCAGGCGCGTCTCCATATATGATCACATTCATA
>CAZGIO010000230.1:0-1683 GCA_964525975.1 uncultured bacterium | reverse complement strand
GCACCGCAGAGGTCATGTCGGCCAGGTCATGGCGGAAATAGATAATAACCGCCATCAGGGTGCCCAGATGAAGCGAGATATCCAGCAGGATTTCAGGTTCCCTGAATCCCATAAAATGCTGGAAAGTTGGGATGTTTAGGTATCCAGTATCCCGTAAACACAGGAGAAGGGCCACCGTGTGTGATCTTCGTCCCGTCAAATTTCTTTATCGCATAATGGTTACGTTTGTTCCCTTCTTTTTTAAGGGCATTGTAGTCCAGTATAAAAGTCTCTTTCTTACCATTATTCGGTTTTTGCAGATAGGTGATCTCAACCTTGGGGCCATTGCTGCTCACGATCCTCCAGTTTGCCACTACAGCATGATACGCGTAGATCGTGCCGTCCGCCCTGAACTCCATATGCTGGTATTTACTTAATTTCCCCAGATTACCTTTCCACTGCCCCACCATAAGCTCCTGCTGTGGTGTCAACGCAGCAGCGATATTTATCACCGCAAAAACAATAAATACTACCAATGCTGTTCTTTTCATATCCCCTCCTGTTTTATTTTTCACCAACAATCTTACACATCTATTATATACTGTACGGATGCTTTGTCATCCCAAAATTCCCTATTTCTCAAATAAGCCGGGAATATAATAATTGAATCGTACATTTCCCCATATAAATTCCATCTGTTCACAATAATTCAGCAAGTTTACATTTTCAAACATTCTGAATTGAAACAAATACACACATAGATATGTCAAAATAAAAAAAGGGAGGAATGCAATGTACGATTTTTCCGGCAAGGTTGTATTGATTACCGGCGGCACCACAGGCATAGGACGGCAGACTGCTTTGGCCTTCGCAAAAGCCGGGGCAAAAGTCTTCATAACAGGCCGAAATGAGAATAAATGGCTGGAGATGAAACAAGAGACAGACGCTGAGGTTCTGGGCATTCAGTATCTGCAGGCTGACGCAGGAGACAGCGCGCAGATGAAAACCACTGTTGACAAGATCATCGATGAAAGCGGACATCTTGACATCGCATTCAACAACGCCGGCATTGACGGGGAACGTGGACGCACTGCGGAATGCAGTGATGAGAACTGGCTCAATGTGATGAACATAAACCTCAACGGCGCATTCTACTCAATGAAACATGAGATCAACGCCATGCTGAAAAACGGCGGCGGGATTATTGTCAACAACATCTCCGTTTCAGGACACAGAGGTTATCCCGGAGGGATCGCTTATGTCTCAAGCAAGCACGGGCTCACAGGGCTTACGAAAGCCGCGGCCATGGAATATGCAAACGCGGGCATACGCATCAACGGCATATCTCCGGGACTCATCAGGACTCCCATGACCGACCATGACCGTGAGATGAATGAGGGTTACGATGAATGGGTAAAAAGGATAGAACCCATGGGACGTATCGGAGAAGCCTCGGAAGTATCAGACGTAGTGCTCTGGCTCGCCTCATCGGGATCTTCATTTGTCACAGGACATATACTGGCCGTGGACGGGGGTATTCTGGCCAAATAAACAGATGAGCAGGCTGAACATCTCAGCCTGCTCCTTCAGTTAAAAAAGACGTGTTCTCACTTGGGACGTTTTACCATATGCAGCGTATTGGTAAATGAATCATACAAAGCCACATATTTTCCGTTGCCGCAGAGAATAAAAGAAAATCTGCCG
>CAZGIO010000229.1:0-1706 GCA_964525975.1 uncultured bacterium | reverse complement strand
GCGGTTCTCCGTTCAGAGAGAAAGCCTTGACTGTGATGCTTCTCGCCCGCTCTACAGTAATATAAAGGTCCGGGAAACTGAGACAGCCTTCTTCCATGACATTGGTCTCCAGTCCATATTTAATGATCTCGGGATTAAGAAGCGCCATGACCTGGTCTTTTGATTCACCGAAAGAGGTATCGATGGTGACGATCTTTCTATTGATCCCCACCTGTGGCGCTGCCAGGCCGATGCCGTTGGTCTTAAACATGGCCTTAGCCATCTTTTTCACGATCTTTTTCAGTTCACCGTTGATTTCCGTGACCTCTTCATTTTCCGCCTGGAGCCTTCGGTCTCCATAATACACGATCTTATACATCATCCCTCCGTTATATTAATCCTTCATTATGCATCTTGCGTTCTGTACTGATGACAGATGATCTTTTCTCATCTTCACGTCTTTCAGTAAGAGCGGTTCTTCCCTGTTTATAATCCTCAAGCCATCTTTTCGCAAACCCGCCGTTTTCTATATCGGCGAGCATGGCTTTTAACTTAGCGTTAAAATCATCGCCGAAGAGCTTTTCAGCCGCTTCATACGCTCCGAACTCAGCGGTATCGGAGATCTTTACTCTCATATACTCAATGCCTTTTTCATATACCATGTCGATGATGGCTTTCATCTCAAAGACAGTCTCGAAGTAAGCCATCTCCGGTGAATATCCTCCCTCCACCAGGGTATCGTAGCAGGCTTTCATCACATGTATGGTCCCCCCGCAGAGAGCTGCCTGTTCCCCGAACAGGTCGCACACGGTCTCTTCCCTGAACGTGGTCTCATGGACGCCTTTTTTCAGCATGCCGGCGTAATATGCGTAACTGAGGAGGAGTTCCTTCAAGTCATCAGTGACGGCCTTTTCCACAGCAAGGACTCCGGGAAGCCCTTCCCCTGAAAGAAACCGCGATCTGAGAGCGGTGCCGGGCCCTTTAGGTGACACCATGCCGATATTAACCGGGTACTCTTTAAGCCTGATCCCTCCGAAGACTGTGGAGAAACCGTGAGCGAAGATAAAGGTCATCCCCTCATGTATATGGGGATAGACATAATCCTCAAAAAATGATCCGTGGGCCTCATCGGGTATCAGCACGATGATGACATCGGATTCTTTCACCGCCGTATCAGGTGTGATAACGTCAAAGCCGTCATCCCGGGCTCTTTTTTCAGACTGGCTTCCCCGGCGCAATGCTATTCTGGGATTAATACCTGAATCTTTCAGGTTCAGCGCCTGTGGACGGCCCTGGTTGCCGTATCCCGCGATGGCCACTTTTTTTGTTTTCAGAAGTTCATTCCTGTCACTCAGTGTAAACATCAATACCTCGATGAGAGATCTTCCATGATCCTGACATATTCTTCAAGGAGTCTTTTTCTGCTGGGGTGTTTCAGTTTTTTCCACGCCTTCTGTTCGATCTGCCTGACTCTTTCACGTGTTATGCCGAACTTTTCGCCCACTTCCTCCAGTGTATATGATTTACCTTCTATCCAGGAATAACGGAGCCTCAATATCTTCTGTTCTCTGTCTTCAAGAGTAAGGAGAAGGTCATTGAGTTTTTCCCTGAGCAGTTTCAGCTGCACGATCCTCTCGGGAGACTCTATCCTTGTATCCTCAAGGAAGTCGCCCAGCTGGCTGTCACCCTGGTCTCCCACTGGAGTCTCAAGGGAGACGGGGTCTATG
>CAZGIO010000228.1:600-1736 GCA_964525975.1 uncultured bacterium | reverse complement strand
ATGGTGGGGACGTCCCTGGACCTCTCCATCGAATACGTCAAGACTGACGAGAACAATCCCATGCTTGAAGTCAAGGGTCTCTCCTACTTCAATCATGATAAGATAAAAAGACTTGATGACATCTCTTTCACTGTCCATTCCGGAGAGATCATGGGTGTGGCAGGAGTAGCAGGCAGCGGCCAGAAGGAACTCTGTGAATCCCTTGCAGGCCTGATCCCCGGACTCACCGGCTCCATCAAGTTCAAGGGAAGAGAGCTTCTTGGCCTCTCCTCCAGAGAGATCATAGACAGAGGGATCAGCATGAGTTTCATTCCTGAGGACAGACTGGGCATGGGCCTCGTTGCGTCTATGGATATAACATCAAACGTCATGCTTAAAGATTATTATAAAAGTCCGGGTATGTTCATAGATGAGCGAAGGGCCGAGAAAAAAGCCAACGAGATAATAAAAAAATTCGATATCAGGACGCCTGGAGCCGAGCACCCTGTCAAACTCCTGTCGGGAGGAAATATTCAGAAAGTCCTTCTTGGAAGAGAGATCGACTCCGATCCCCACCTGCTCATCACTGCTTATCCCACACGGGGACTGGACATCGCCTCTTCACATCTGATATATGACCAGATAAACAGTCAGAAACAGAAAGGTGTCCCTGTGCTTTATGTGGGCGAAGACCTTGATGTCCTCATGGAACTTTGTGACAGGATCATGGTATTGTGTGACGGCGCAGTCATGGGGACTGTTGATGCTAAGAGCACGACGAAAGAGACCCTCGGCCTTATGATGGCCGGTGAAAGACTTACTCAAATCGGGGGTAAAGATGTTTCACATCATTAAACGAAAGACCCTGCCTGGCAAAAAGGTCATCAGGATCCATCTCATGGCAATCCTTGCCGCCCTGGCCACTGCTTCGCTTTTCATCCTGATGATGGGTCACAATCCCCTCCAGGTCTACCAGGCCATGTTAAACGGGGCTTTCGGCACGTCGCACAGGATATCAGAGACCATCATCAAGGCTATCCCCCTTATCATTACTTCACTGGGTATTGCAGTGGCATTCAGGATGAAGTTCTGGAATATCGGAGCAGAAGGACAGATCATCATGGGTGCTTTCGGAGCCTCTTATGTGGCATTAAACC
>CAZGIO010000228.1:0-590 GCA_964525975.1 uncultured bacterium | reverse complement strand
ACTTTGGAGGACTTCCCTCTCTGCTGCTTATCCCCCTCATGATCCTGGCTTCAGTGGTCACAGGAGGGATCTGGGGCCTTATACCTGCATATTTCCGAGCCCGTTTCGGCACTAATGAGACAATATTCACTCTGATGATGAACTATATCGCACTTAAATGGATAACTTACCTTCAGTTTGGCCCATGGAAAGACCCTGGAGCCCTCGGTTTCCCCAAGATCGCCAACTTTCCAGACAATGCAGTCCTGCCTTCTGTATTCGGCATACATATGGGCTGGCTTTTCGCGCTTTTTCTCACCGGGGCCTCATATGTTTTCTTTAAACGTTCAAAACCCGGTTTCGAGATAAAAGTGATCGGAGAAAGCAGAGAGACGGCAAAATACGCCGGGATCAACGTACCCCGCACCATCATGACCACTATTTTCATAAGCGGAGCCATATGCGGGATCACCGGTATGATAGAAGCCAGCGCCATAAACAAGACTCTCTCCATAGAGATCAGCGGCGGCGTTGGCTACACAGCCATCATAACAGCATGGCTTGCAAATCTCAAAGAAAAGAACATCATCTTCACAGCGCTTCTGTTCGCC
>CAZGIO010000227.1:0-1795 GCA_964525975.1 uncultured bacterium | reverse complement strand
ATTTAAGTAACATGTCTACATTTTTCAGGAAAGAATAGAGATTTTTTGCTGGAAGCATGCTTGAGACCGTTGTGGCTCTCACTTGAATAATCAGAACCCCTATGTTAATATATTCATATGAAAGCGGGGTTTGCGCAGTTCACTCCTGTTCCCGGGGACGTGGACGGGAATATTAATCAGATGATCCATGCCGCGGAAAATTCAGATGGCGGACTGATAGTCTTTCCTGAGCTGTGCACCACAGGTTATTTCCTTTCACGAGAATCATTTTTTTCTCTGGCGGTAACCGTTCCCAATGGGTAAACGGTCCGAAGTATGCTTCAGCTGTCAAAGGAAAAAGAGATATCCATGGTATGGGGTATGGCTGAGAAGGACGGGGAGAAATTATATAACAGCGCGGTGCTTGTGGATCGGGGCAGGTATATTGGTAAATACAGGAAATCACACCTTTTCTCATCTGAAAAAGAGATATTCACACCGGGAGACAGCGGCTTTAAAGTCTTTGAAGCCATGGGGGCCCGTATCGGTATCATGATCTGTTTTGACTGGGCTTTTCCACAGGCATGTGAGACCCTGGCTCTGAAAGGGGCTCAGATAATCGCACATCCTGCGAACCTGGTCCTGGACCTCTGTTTCAAGGCTATGCCTGTACGGGCCATGGAAAACAGAGTGTTTACCATCACAGCTAACAGGACAGGGCGGGAAAAAGATGTTTGCTTTCGGGGCGGCAGCATGATATGTTCACCAGAAGGCAGGATGCTTCTGTCCGGTTCCGGAGAGCAGGAAAACAGCCGGGTCGATATTGATCCCGCGCGCGCAGATGACAAATATCTGACGCCTGAGAACAATATCAGGGAAGACAGGCGTCCCGATCTGTATTTTGACTCTGAAAGGAGTTGTCATGAGTGAAAAGAATGTCTATGATGCAAGACTTACTGAGATGCTGTCCAAGATCACATCGGAGATCAAAGAGTATTCTGTAAATTTTGTCAGCCATATAAAGAAATTGTCCGAGATCGGCATCTCTCTCACATCGGAAAAAAACAATACAAAGATCCTTGAGATGATCGTGGAGGAGGCGAAGAACTTCACCAATGCCGACGCGGGGACACTCTATTCCGTAGACGGCGACCATCTCAAGTTTCAGATCCTTTACAACGACACCATGGGGACACGCCTTGGCGGGACAACAGGCAAACAGATAGATCTGCCTCCTGTGCCCATAATGGAGGAGAATGTATCGGGATATGTGGCCAAGACAGGTGAGGTCATCAATATAACCGACGCTTATAAAGACAGTTCTTTTGATTTTACCGGTCCGAAAAAATATGACGCCCAGACAGGTTATCATTCCAAATCTTTTCTTGTGGTGCCAATGCGCAATCATGAGAATACAATCATAGGGGTCCTGCAGCTGATCAATGCGAAAGATCCCGAGACCGGGGAGATCGTGAGCTTCGCACCGGAATATGAGGATATCATATTCTCTCTGGCTTCACAGGCGGCTGTTGCTATTACAAATGCCCAGCTTATAAAGGATATTGAAGCCATGCTTAACTCTTTTGTGAAAGTCATGGCCACCGCCATCGATGAACGTACGCCGTACAATAAAAAACATACGGAAAGGGTGGCTAAATATTCCGTTGCCCTGGCTGCGAAGATAAATGATATTGATTGTGGAAGGTACAAAGACCTTTATTTTACAGAAGAAAAGATCGCTGAGCTGAATATGGCTTCCTGGCTCCATGATGTGGGCAAAGTCACAACAACTGATATTGTCATGGACAAGTCATTG
>CAZGIO010000226.1:0-1824 GCA_964525975.1 uncultured bacterium | reverse complement strand
CAAAAGAAAGCAGGTTTTTCTCTCTGAAGATGGAACTGGAAAAGATGAAAAACGAGCTGGATGCCATTGAAAGGGAAAACAGTTACCTGGAAAATGAAAACAAAAGGCTGGAGGAGGAAAAAGAGGAAAGACTCGCCGACAGCCAGAGACGTATTGAACAGATTGAGACACTGAACAGTGAGATGAAAAAACTTGAGATGCGTTCTGTGGGGCTGGAAGAGCAGCTAATGGGGATGGAAGAAGAGGAAGAACGACTTCTTAAAGACCTTGATGAAAAGGAACGCAAGTATCAGGAGCTTGTCTCAAGCCTGCTAGAGAACATGAGGGACCATTCCAACGCACAGGGAAACCTTTCCACTCTGAAGCAGGATGAAGAAGGGAAAAGAAGGCGAATAGCCGCCCTTGAAGAAAAAAATATTACAAGGAACAGAGAAAAAAGAGAAACGGAAAATAAGATCAAAAGCCTTGAGGATGATCTGCGAACGGTCCAGAAAGAGTATGATTCCCTGAAGGGGAAGAAAGAGGAAGGGCTTAAAGAGAACAGCAGGATAACGGAAAAGCATGAGCAGATAAAATCTCAGATAGAAGCAAAGACGAGAAAGCCCAGCCAAGCCAAAGCCAGGATGAACGGCATTGAGTTCTCCGACAGAGAACTTCCGGGTCTCGGTAACGGTTCAAAGGCAGTCATAGAGCATAGAGAAGAAATGATGCATGACTGCATGGCAGGTGATGTTATAAAAGTCAAAAAGGGTTTTGAAAAGCAGGTCGAAGCTGTTTTATCTGATTATATGCAGGCATTTGTAGGTGAACAAGATGCGTTTAGAAAGATACGTTCCCTTATAGCCGGAAGAGAGCGGGGAGAAGGTTTCTATTTTTATGGAGGGTCTCATAAAGAGATGCGGCCCGCAGCAGGTTCACTGTATGAACAGTGCTCCACTGAGAACAAGATGGTGGATGATATGCTGAAGCATTATCTTGGAAATGTGATACCCGCTGAGGAAAAAGACGAAGCTCTTCTGAAAAAAGGTTTTTCCCTTGTGATGCCCGACGGGACGGTATTCACCCCAGAAGGGATGATAGCATATAAAGATTTTGATCATCTGGGACCGGGGATCATAAGAAGAAAGAAGATGAAGGAAGAGTACAGCAGCGAGATAGCGGGGCTGAAGGCGGATATAGAAGCGATGGAAAAGATGGATCTCTCTGTCTCCGAAGAGTTGAGAAACTCTAAAAAGATGATAGAAGAGACAGCTGCCTCCATAGAGAAATGGAACAATGAGAAGTATTCCCTTGTGACGCAGTCTGAGTTTCTGAAAAAGGAGAATGAACGCCTCGCCCATGAGATCATGAGCAACAAACGTGAGATAAGTCTCCTTGAAAAAGAGATAGAGGGGCTGGCAGGTGAGCAAAAAGACGCAGAAGGTATCCTCGCTGAGATACATGGGAAAAACGAGACGGAGGAAAACCGTAAAATATCACTGCACACTGAGATAATGACTCTCCGAAGCGAGCGGGAGGAAGTAAGAAGGAAACTTGCCCAGGTACGGGGAGAAGAAGTCGCCCTTAACTCAGAGATGCGCGAAAAAAGGAATGAGATCAGAAGACACAGGGATTCAGTAGAAGATAACCGGGAAAAGGTCTCAGGCAATGATTCCAGCCGCGCCGGCAATGTGGAAAAGATGGATTTAAACAGAGAAAAACGGATAGAGATAAACAGTAAGACCGATTCGCTGCTCAAGGAGATCGACGGATCGGAACGTGCCGTGGTGGCGAAAAAAGACGAAATCGAAGAAGAGAAAAAACCATTAACTCTAATGAGGGAAG
>CAZGIO010000225.1:0-1830 GCA_964525975.1 uncultured bacterium | reverse complement strand
TATGTGAAGCTGAACATCTTCGATTCAAGGGGACGAAAGATCGTTACCCTTGCAGATGACGAATACTCCACGGGTATCCATACTATACACTGGAACGGACGTGACTCACACGGCCGCGAGTGTGCAAGCGGAGTCTATTACTGCAGACTCACAGTAAACGGAAAAACCTACACGAAAAAGATGGTCATGCTCAAGTAATAAAAGGCAGTGAATCAACAGAATTGGGCCGGGGTTGAATCAATGTCCCGGCCTTTTTTATATGTGATGAGAAACAAACATCAGTGACAATGAAATATAGTTGACACGGTACATATATCTGTTATTATATATTTATGAAACGGGAAAAATATTATATCTTTCATTTTCTCAAAAGAATTGCTTCATAAAAGTCATTTTCGTACATAGTCTATTTAGAAAAGTTACTAAACTACTAACACTATAATTTCAGGACGGTGATTTTTATGCAGAGCATTAACGCAATCGACATAACAAAATATTACGGTATAGATTGTATACTTGATAAGGTCTCTTTCTCTCTTAATCACGGGGATAACGCGGGCATCGTGGGAGACAACGGCGCAGGGAAGACCACACTCATCAATATCATAGCAGATAAGATACCTCACGACGGAGGGACGGTGAATATCCGCAAAAACGCCGTGATCGGTTATCTGGACCAGATACCCCAATACAACGGCAATGTACATGACCTCATCATGTCCGGGTTCAACGACCTTTTGTCCGTGGAAAAAAAGATGAGACAGTGCGAACATCAGATGGGAGATCCCGATATCCAGGGATATGACAAGCTCCTGACACAGTATGGCGGGCTGCAGGATACTTTCGAAAAACTGGGCGGTTACACCATAGAGGAACGGTATAAAAAAGTCATCACCGGGATGAAGGTCACCGATGACATGCTCGCCCGTCCCTTTGAGACGTTGAGCGGCGGGGAGAAGACCCGCATCGTCCTCTGTAAACTCCTGGTGGAAGAGCCGGATATACTCCTTCTGGACGAGCCCACAAACCATCTGGATATTGATGCCATGGAATGGCTCGAGGGATATCTCAAATCCTACGAAGGCTGCGTATGCATCATATCACATGACCGCTATTTCCTGGACCATGTCGTGGATAAGATCATAGAAGTGGAAGACTGCGGGCTGAAAGTCTATCACGGCAATTTCTCCTTCTATTTTGAGGAAAAACAGGAATACCTCCAGCAGCAGTATGAGCTCTACTGCAATCAGCAGAAGAAGATCAAGAGCATGGAGGAAGCCATCAAACGGTTCCGCCTCTGGGGGAAGAAATCCGATGACCCGCGCTTTTTCAAAAAAGCCCGGAACATGGAAAAACGATTGGATCGCATGGATAAGGTGGAACGTCCCCGGATGGAAAAAGACGCCATGAACCTGACCATAAACGCCGGGGGAAAATCAGGCCGCGACGTTGTACGGACAAAGGGGCTGTATAAGGCCTTCGGTGACAATGTCCTCTTTGAAGACCTGGAGCTCCATATCGGCCGTTTTGAGAAAGCCTTTCTCCTGGGTAAAAACGGCACGGGAAAAAGCACATTGTTCAAGATGATACTGGGCGAGGAAAACCCTGATGCAGGGGAGATACGCATCCCTGAATCCGCAAGGTTCGGTTATATCCCCCAGGAGATATTTTTCCAAAAACCCGAGCGCAGGATCATTGATGAGTTCCAGTATGAGTTCCCATATGAGGAAGGAAAATGCCGCCATAAACATGCAAGATTCAACTTCTCCGGCGAAGCTGTGTTTAAACTGGTGGGAGAACTCTCCGGCGGAGAGAAGGTGAGTCTGAAAC
>CAZGIO010000224.1:1194-1858 GCA_964525975.1 uncultured bacterium | reverse complement strand
GCGCTTAAAAACCATTTGCCTTGATGAAGAAAAATGGATTACGCCTCCATGTGCATCAACTTCGGAAAAAGGCGCTTTGATTGGATTTGCAAGGGATGAAAGAAACAGGAAAAAAACATATTGGAAAAGGTTGTTTAAATGAAAGGAGAACATATGTCGATGTTTTGTTATCAGTGTCAGGAGACTGCAGGGAACAAGGGGTGCAGCATAAAAGGTGTGTGCGGCAAACCCGAAGAGACAGCTGTCCTTCAGGACGGCCTCATACATGAACTGAAAGGGCTGGCTGTAAATGTTAAGGACGGCGGGTATAAAGATGCTCTGAAGCATGGTCCTTTTGCTGCTGAAGCGCTTTTTGCCACTATTACAAACGCTAATTTCGATGATAAGCGCATCACGGAACTGGCTCTGGAAGCGGCGGAAAGAAAAGAGAAAGCGGGAACAGCTCATAGAGAGGATGAGCGTTTCAAAAATATACCCGCAGATAAAGCCGGTGTGCTTGATTCGGGATATAAACACGGTGTGCTTTCCACTGAGAACGAGGATGTGAGATCCTTAAGAGAGCTGGCGATCTACGGCCTGAAAGGGATAGCAGCCTATGTGGATCACGCCCGTCTTCTTGGAAAAGAGGACGAAGAGATATATAAGTTCCTTTTTGAAGCTCTTG
>CAZGIO010000224.1:0-1160 GCA_964525975.1 uncultured bacterium | reverse complement strand
ACAGCCGTTGACGGCATGGCTCTTCTCGATGGTGCTAATACTTCGGCCTACGGTAAGCCTGAGATCACAGAAGTCAAGATTGGTGTGGGGAAGAACCCTGGCATTCTTATCTCGGGACATGACCTGAAGGATATGGAAGAGCTTTTAAAACAGACTGAGGGTACCGGCGTGGATGTGTACACACACGGCGAGATGCTTCCCGCGAACTATTATCCCGCATTCAAGAAATATGGACACCTTGCAGGTAACTACGGCGGATCATGGTGGAAACAGAATGAGGAGTTTACTTCATTCAACGGCCCCATACTCATGACGACAAACTGTATAATACCTGTGAAAGATGATTACAAAGACCGTATATTCACCACGGGCATGACAGGTTATCCCGGCGTGAAACATATAGCGGACAGAGAAGAGGGGGGAAGCAAGGACTTTTCAGAGCTCATTGAGATCGCGAAAAATTGTCAGCCCCCTGTTGAGATCGAGACTGGAAGTATAGTGGGAGGATTCGCCCATGACCAGGTCATGGCTCTGGCTGACAAAGTGATAGATGCCGTGAAGAGCGGAGCTATTAAGCGTTTTGTGGTCATGGCCGGATGTGACGGCAGGTTCAAGTCCAGGGATTATTTTACCCAGGTCGCTAAAGAACTTCCCGACGATGCGGTGATCCTCACTGCGGGATGCGCAAAATACCGTTACAACAAACTGGATCTCGGGGACATAGGCGGGATACCAAGGGTGCTTGACGCAGGACAGTGTAATGACTCATACTCTCTGGCTGTCATCGCATTGAAGCTGAAAGAGGCATTCGGCCTTGACGACATCAACGAGCTCCCCATATCATTTGATATCGGATGGTATGAGCAGAAAGCCGTTGCTGTGCTTCTGGCTCTCCTTCATCTGGGAGTAAAAGGCATCAGGCTCGGCCCAACACTTCCGGCCTTTCTTTCACCGGCTGTTGTAAAAGTGCTCGTGGAAAACTTTGACATTAAACCCATTGGAGAAGTGAAGGCGGATGTGGAGGCAATGATGAGTGGCAAATGATTTTTCGCAACGCTCCCATCGGAATATTCCATGTGAAAGACGCCTGATTCATCAAAGGTTAAAAGTGATGTGCCTTTACGGGGCAGTTGAGTGAACGGGGGGGAAATACGATTGCC
>CAZGIO010000223.1:0-1932 GCA_964525975.1 uncultured bacterium | reverse complement strand
ATGCGGCGGAACTATCTTACCACTCCCGATCTCTACAGTCTTTATGAGATTGCCCGGGAACTCGTGGAGCAGGGACACACGCACATCTTCCTTGAAGTATCGTCCCATGCCCTCAAACAGAACAGGATATACGGCCTTGATTTCGAGAGCGCCGCGTTTACCAATCTTACCCGGGACCATTTGGACTATCACGGGGATATGGAACAGTACTACCAGGCAAAGAAAAAGCTTTTCACAGATTTTAAAGTGAAGACAGCCGTGATCAACTGCGACGATCCCTACGGGGAACGGCTCTGCTCCGAACTGGGAACCATGGGTAAAAAGACCGTATGCTTCGGCTGCGGACAAGGCGATGTCATATTTGAGTTTCATAATAAAGGAGAGGGTACCATCGCCCGGGGAGGAGACATCACTGTGCGTATGGGCATGAAAGGCGACTATAACTGCTATAACGCAGTGACAGCCGCGCTCCTGCTTCAGGGGTCAAATATCGGTGGCCCAGATTATTCCTTCGGCATGAATGGCGTCCCAGGACGGCTTGAATATATCTCACATGGAGGAAAGGGCGTATATATTGACTACGCGCATTCTCCGGACAGCCTGGAAAAACTCCTGGTGCTTGTGAAACAGGATTCTCCCCAGGGGCTGGTGGTTGTGTTCGGCTGTACAGGAGACCGGGATCGGGGCAAACGGCCTGAGATGGCCCGTATCGCTGAAAAGTATGCTACCTATGTCATCATCACATCCGATGATCCCCACGGCGAAGATCCGCGGTCCATCTGCCATGAGACCGCAAGGGGTATTGCAGGTGAGGACGGCTGGGAGATTATCGTGGACCGCGGAAAAGCCATAGAACGTGCTCTTGAAATCGCGGAAACAGGTGATAATATTGTAATAGCGGGAAAAGGTCATGAACGTTTCCAGGTCTTTGACGGATATGAAGTACCCTTCAATGACAGAGAGACAGTGGAAGCGCTCTTGAAAGGAGGCCCCCATGGGTAAGATCAAGACTTTTATCATAATTGTGCAACTGGTGATAATAGCTCTGCTGCTGACGTGGATCGTTAATCTTAAAAACGAAAAGCTCTCTGGAACCAGAGATGAGATCGTCCATACGCTTATAGTCAACGACATGAAGGATATACTTAAACTGGCGGTCATGGAATTCAATGTCTCTGATATCGTGGAAAACAGAATAGAGAATTATGTGAACATCCTTTCCTTCCCCCTCTATGTGGGTGAGAAGGAGATGGACCTCCTGGTGAGAGGCAAGATGACCGTGGGCTTTGACCTGGAAAAAGTGGGCAGTGACTCTTTTCTTCTGAACCACGGGGCAAAGACCATCGACGTCACTCTTCCCGCGCCGGAGCTTATCGCCATGGATACAGATTATAAGTTCCTGAACGAGACCAAGACCCTCTGGCTTCAGATAGAGGATAAGGAAAGAAACCGCCTCATGGCCATGGCCAAGGCAAGACTCTATGATATAGCCAGGGCTAAGCGGATCATGGATAAGGCGGAATTCGCAGGAGTGGAGAGGATTACAGGATATCTGAATGAGCTGTATCCGGGATATCAGGTGACCATCGTGGTCGCCGCAGTGGAAACAGAATAAAAATGGCCGTTGCGCCTTGATGAGGGCGTAAATAGGCTGTATAATACAAGGGCTGTAGAAAAAACAGGCTTTTGACTTTTTTTTTATTTTTTCTATTGACAATATCCCCCAGGGTGTGTATATTCTTTTTCGCGCGCATGATTGATGCGCGGCCTTATAAAAGGTTGTTGTAGTGAAATATTATAGATAGCAGAGCGGGCAAACCGGTCAAATTTTTTTGACCAAACCTAACGAGTGAATAGTTAAGATTAAATTCTATAATTTAATGAGAGTTTGATCCTGGCTCAGAGCGAACATTGGCGGCGCGTTTAACACAT
>CAZGIO010000222.1:0-1983 GCA_964525975.1 uncultured bacterium | reverse complement strand
ACAGGTCCATGATGAAAAAACCAGACAGGGCAAGTCTTTTAAAAAAGCTTGTGTTCAGCGACGGCATGAACCGTTATCCCGAAAAAAAGCGGTTTGAGATCACCGAGACTGTCAGGGGACTGGCGGAAAAGATATACAGGGGGAAATGTTATGTCTGTATGGATTGAAAGCAGTGTCGCAGTGGCCGGGGGTACAGGAGGCATAGGGCAGGCCATTGTAAAAAGACTCTATGCAGGGGGGTATGATGTTACAGTACTGGGCCGGGACAGAAAAAAGCATGAAAAGATCTTCGGCCGCGATAAAGTCATTTTTAAGCCCCTTGAAGCATATGCAGGAAGTGACGTGTTTATCAACTGCATAGGCGCTCCGTTTTATTCAGAGAGCCATGAAGTGGAAGAGGCGTCTCTTGACGCTTCCTATATATCAAATCTGAAGATCCCCGCGCTTCTCATGGCCAGAGGGCTGGAGCATATGAGATTGAAAAAGCGGGGATGGTTAATTAACATTAATTCCGAATCGGGATTGAACAGCAATGTACAGGGGGCGTTGTATGCGCCGTTTAAATATGCCGCAAGGGGATTTATGGACACGGCAAGGCGTGAAAACCGCCGTAAAGGCATACGGGTGACAGAACTGTATCCCGGTATGACTGATACGCCCTTTATGGAAGCCATGCCAAGAAAACCCGAGAAAAATTCTCTCATAGTCCCCGATGATATCGCCAAAGCTGTCCTGTTTCTCCTGGATTCCGATGTCTACATCTCAGAGATGACGCTGCCCAACATGTATGTGAACTGGGAAAAAAGAACAGATAAATAGGTTCAAAAAAAAAGCGCCGGGCAAGCCGGCGCGCATGTCTTACATCTGAAATTGGATGGTATAGAGTTTTTTGTATAATTCAGAAGCTTTCATCAGCTCTTCGTGGGTGCCTGAAGCTTCGATGCGTCCCTCATTTATTACCAGTATCCTGTCAGCATTCTGTATGGTGGAGAGTCTGTGGGCCACGATAAACGTGGTGCGGTTGGATATGAGGTTGTTGATGGCTTCCTGCACATATTTTTCCGATTCGCTGTCCAGAGCGGAAGTGGCTTCGTCGAAGATTAATATGGCGGGGTTTCTGATTATGGCTCTCGCGATGGCGATCCTCTGGCGCTGCCCGCCGGAGAGTTTTGTGCCCCGTTCACCGATCTCTGTGTCGTACCCTTCAGGGAGACGTGTGATGAATTCATGGGCGTAAGCCGCTTTCGCCGCATTTATGATATCTTCATGGGTAAATTTCTTGTCAGCGTAGGCGATATTGTCCCTGATGGATCCTGAGAAGAGGTAGTTGGACTGACTCACCATGGCATTGTGGCTGCGGAGGTTTGAAAGCCTGTAGTCTCTGATATTGATGCCGTCAACAGTAATGGAACCTTTATTGGCGTCATAGAGTCTCGGTATCAGGTTCACCATGGTGGTCTTGCCGCCTCCGCTGGGGCCCACCAGGGCGATGACTTCGCCTTTTTTTACTTCTATGTTAATATTACTGAGGACAGCTTTGTCTTCAGTATATGAAAATCCAACATCCTCGAACTTTACAGTTCCCCTGATCTGATCCAGTTCATGTTCTCCTTCGTCAGCGAGAATGGGGTTGTGCACGTTCATGATCTCAAAAAGACGCGAAGCGGATGCAGATGTCCTTTGTATCATGAGGTGAAGTGAAGATAGTCTGCGAACGGGAGTGGATGCATTGGCAGCAGCTACAAGGTATCCCATAAAGTCACCTACGTTCATTTTTCCCGCAAGCACGTCTTTGCCTCCAAACCAGAAAATCAGCAAAAGAGCAAGATAGCCAAGAACTTCCATTATGGGAAGAGTCATGGCTGTGACGCGTATCTCATTAAGTTTTTTGAGAAGGTAGGAATCATTGGCTTTCCTGTATCTTCTCTCCTCCTTTTTTTCAGAGGAAAAGATCTTTACCACTTCCATGCCCTGGATAATCTC
>CAZGIO010000221.1:0-1985 GCA_964525975.1 uncultured bacterium | reverse complement strand
CCGTCACAGACCACCACATCGACATCTCCGGAGAGGATGTCCCGGCCCTCCACATTCCCGACAAAGTTGAGGAAAGAGGCCTTTTTGATAAGAAGATGGGCCTTCTTCGTGAGTTCATTTCCTTTTTCAGGTTCTTCCCCGTTGCTGAGGAGGCCGATCTTGGGGGCTTTCTTGTTCAGGACAAGTTTAGTATATATATCGCCCATGACGGCGAACTGGACCAGGTGATTGGCCTTGCAGTCGGCGTTGGCTCCTGAATCAAGGAGGAGTGTCTCGCCGTAAAGGGTTGGTATTGTAGTTGCTATTGCGGGACGCTGGATCTTCTGGATCCTTCCGATCTGCATGAGTGAGTGCGCCATGACAGCGCCGGTGTTGCCTGCGCTGATGAAGGCGTCTCCTTCACCTTTTTTGAGCAGGTCAAGTCCCACGGCAAGAGATGACTTTTTTTTCTCTTTCAGCGCTTTTACAGGCGAATCGGACATATGCACTTCTTCAGCTGCGTGTATGATCTCTATTTTTCTGGAATTATATGAAAGGCTGTCCAGCCTTTTTTTTATTTTATTTTCCTTGCCAACGAGCAGGATCTTCAGTCCCGATGTCTCTCTGAGAGCTGAGACAGTGCCCAGTATCTCTGCATTGGGGCGTGAATCAGACCCCATTGCATCTATAATAATCGTCTTTTTCATGTTACCACCTCGCGGTTATATTATAAGACGTGAATGTCCCATGGTCAATATCAAAGGATTAAAGAGGTGTTTTGTAATTGTGTCACGGTGATGAGGGATAAAAATATGGAAACAATAGGAGCCGCCGGTTGTATAATTAGAGTGTGGCTCTTGTGCAGGAGCCATTATTGATGTTATACTCAGTAAAAGGAGGCTTATTATGAAACGTTTTATATTTATGGTATTGGTTCTCGTCATTGCCGCGGCTGGTGTCGCGGGACAGGAAGGTGAACCTGAAGTCAAGGAAGTAAACCATGAGGAACTGGTCAAAAAGATATATGATACTGTGGATCCAGGTGAAAGGATGGAACAGATCGACGCATATCTGGCTCTGGATGAGAGAGATGCCCGGCTGGACCGGTATGTGTACAGGGCCTATTTCATGACACTGAAGGAAAAAGAGGATTATAATGCTCTTGAAGCCATACTGCCTGATTATTTAAAGGCTATGGGTCTTAGTGACGGAGCTGACGCCGCCCAGACTTATAATGAGATAGCCGGGGCGTTTACACCCAGCCTTAAGCATATTGATATGGCTAAAGCGTATGCTGAGAAGGCACTGGATATCGTGGTGAAAATACAGCAGCCTCCCCAGGGCATCGCACCTGAGGAATGGCCGGGTATAAAAGCGGCGTTTGCGGCCAGTATAAAAGATACACTGGGATATATACTATACAGGGATATGGAATATGATCAGGCGGCTCAATTTCTCGGAGAAGCTGTTGAAGTCATCGAAGATAACGGTGAGATCCGCATGCATTACGGCATGGCGCTTGAGAAGACAGGAGATTATAAGGGTTCATACAAACAGCTGCTGTATGCGAAATATCTTGGATATGAGGCAGATGATCTTGAAGAGAGCATTGAACGTGTAGGCGCTAAAGCATTTTCCGGCTGGGAAAAAGCCGCCTTTGACAATAAGGTGAAGGATAACGTGCTCACCATGATAAAAAAGATCGCTCTTTCTGATGAGATCAGTGAACCGGCACCTGCTTTTACGCTCAATGATATGCAGGGTGGCACAGTGTCACTGGCAGACCTCAAAGGCAGTGTGGTGCTGCTGGATTTCTGGGCTACGTGGTGCGGTCCGTGCAACCTGGAGATGCCCATACTGGAAAAAGTGCACAGGACATACGGGAGTAAGGGGGTCGTGGTCGTGGCTGCTTCAGTGGACGGAGAACAGACCGCCCCGGGAATCCCGGAATTTGTGTCCAAAAGAAACCTGACTTTGAAGATACTGAAAGACGACGGCAAGACATC
>CAZGIO010000220.1:0-2012 GCA_964525975.1 uncultured bacterium | reverse complement strand
CTCCTGACCGCTTTAACTGAAGTATACGGCCCGAAATATTTCGAACCGTCATTTTTGGGTTTTCTTATCACAGACACTCGGGGGAACTCATCCTTCATTGTGATCTTCACATAGGGATAACTTTTTCCGTCTTTGAGCGCCACGTTGTAATGGGGCTGATTTTCCTGAATAAGGTTTTTTTCCAGAATAAAGGCGTCCTTCTCACTGCCCACAACAATGTAATCCACATCACGGGCATGGTGCATCATTATCTTCTTTCTGTATTCAAGGGCGGCGGTCTGCAGATATGAACGCAGCCTGTTTCTCAGGTTTTTTGCCTTGCCCACATAGAGTATTTCGCTGTTTTCGTCTTTAAAGAGATAAACGCCCGGAAGTTCCGGCGCTCCATCGATGATACGTTTAAGCTTTTTTAAATGATCCATCTTATTCAGAGTGATCGAGCATCCTGTTCAGGACCTCCGCCACCCTGGCACAATCCTCCTTTTTTATGGAACACAATGCCACACGTATGCCCTTTTTAAGGGGGACGAGAAATATATGTTCATCTTTCAGCTTTTCAGTCACTGTTCCGGGGTCCCCGCAAAGTACGGAAGCGAAGAATCCTTCATCATAGGGCATCACGTGTCTGGGGTCGATCACGGAAAAAAAGGCCGCGGCTCTTTCCGCCAGCACCGCGCGCCATTTATCACGTTCCTTCTCATACCTGTTCAGCACTTCCCTCTCTTCATGCATTGCTTTCAGAAGCAGCTGCCCTGTTGAAGAACATGATCCGTACGTGGCTCTGTTGCTGAGCACCACAGAATGAAAAAACTCATCCAGGGCTGTTTCGCTGCTGTGTATCCCCATGAGAGCCGCTGTCCGCAGTCCGTATTTTGTAAATCCCTTGGATATTGAGTAATCAACTATTGTAAAGATATTATCCGCAGCATGGTCCAGATGGCTGAACATTGCTTTGTTCCCGGGAGATGCCATCTCCATATATGCCGTATCAAGGAAAAGCACTACCCGGGTATCCATGCCGTTAAGCATCTCAATAAATGCCTTAAAATCCTGTTCCCTCACACTATAGCCTGTGGGATTGTGAGCAGGGGTGTTCAGCAATATAAAGACAGAGTCCTGAGCGGCGCCAAGCCGGCGCACCTCATTGCCGAAGCCTTCAAGGTTGAATGTACCCCCCTGGTTCATCTCCACGGTCCTGAGTCTTCTTCCAGTCTCTTTTACAATGGCTTCATAGGGGCCCCAGAACCAGTCAGTGGTGATGATCTCATCCCCGGGTTCCGTGTAATTGACAACCGCCTGGTGTATTCCCCCCAATCCTCCTGAAACGGAGACAGTGCGTATCTTTTTCGTCTGCGGCCTGTATGATCCGAAGCAGAAATATTCAGCGGCTTTCTGAAAACCGGGATATCCGTCCATGGGAGCATATCCGGACTGGCTCTTCACATCCAGCGCCCTGTGAACAGAGTCCACAGACTCAAATGTCACCAGTCTGCCGTCATCATCAAGCAGCGCTCCGATGGTGCCGTTAATAACCTTCAGAGAACTATCCTCAGCTCTTTTTCTGGCTTCACTGTTGTTTTTAAAAATAATGTCCTGAAACTGCAGATTTTTTTTGGCGTTGTTAACAAACATGGAGATACCTCCCTGATAAGAAAAATGCCCGGGAGGAGACTCGAACTCCTACAAGCGTATTGCTCACTAGAACCTGAATCTAGCGCGTCTACCAATTCCGCCACCCGGGCCTGCTATGTCCAAGAGATTATATATATAAAATATGGCTTTTCAAGAAAAAAATGCAGCCTGTCATATGTTTGCCGCCATGTTCCGGGCGGTTGTTTTTCCGTCTTCGAAGTGAGTGGACACAGATGACTCCGTGGACTTAGTGGACTGGCACAGACAGGCACACCCGGTAAACTGCGTATCACCAGTCTGAAAATACGAAGACAGCCCATGATGATTAACCACGGGATGATTGGAAATCATCACACGGGACTTTCTGCGAAAGTCACACG
>CAZGIO010000219.1:0-2023 GCA_964525975.1 uncultured bacterium | reverse complement strand
ATATCCTCACAGCCGTGGAGAACCTGGAAAAACTAACGGGATCAAAGCTTGGAGATCCCCACGAACCTCTTATTTTCGCTTTAAGATGCGCCATGCCCCGTTATATACCGGGACTCATGCCCACATATCTCAATGTGGGTGTGACCAGCAGCGTGTTTCATTCTCTTGTTTCTCGTATGGGGAAGAAAGCAGCTTCAAAAATCCTGTTGAATAATTTGAAGACGATCTATCTCCTCCTTTACAGGGAAGACCCGGCTTTTGAGAAGGCATTGGTCAAGGGAGCTGCTGCCAGCGATGGGGAGAAGGAGACAGACGGACTTATCAGAAGTCTTCAGGTCCGGATAAGGGAAAAAGACAGTCGCCTTCTTGAAGACCCTTTTTACCAGCTGGATTTTTTTGTCCAGTGCGCCATAAGATCCTTTAGGGATAACAGCGATCTGCTTTATACATTTGTGAAAAACAGGGAAAGTTATCCCGCGCTTATCCTTCAGAAGATGGTCTGGACCATCATCGATGATAATTCCTATCCCGGAGTGCTCCACAGCCGTCATTCCCGTACGGGGCTGGGACGGCAGATCGAGTTCTTCAGAAACATCTTCGGAGAAGAGATCATGACCGGAGCCATAGAGACCAAGGACACTGAATATTTTCACAGGGAAGCTATCCTGGAAGGTTTCCCCGCTGTATATCATTTTGATCCTCTGCTGCACAGGCTGGAGAAGATCCTGAAAACACCTGTCACCGTTGAGTTTGCAGCTGAATCGGGAGCGAGATGGGATCTTTTCGCTGTACTGCAGGTGAATCAGTCTGAACTCACAGGACGGGCTTCGCTGCTTTCCGCAGTGGATATGTATGAAAATGGGCTCATTGACAGGAAAAGAGTCGTGTCTCTCATACAGCCTTATCATCTCCGGCAGATCATATCGGATACCATAGATGACCGCTCTTTCAATGCGTTAAAACTGTTTTGCGCCGGCGTCTCTGTGCTGCCCCGCAGCGCGGTATCCGCAAAGATCTATTTTACAGCCGCAGCAGCGCTTGAGGCGAAAAAAAGGGGAGAGAAAGCCTGTATCTGCAAAGAAAACTTCCTTCCCGCGGATACCATCGTGATGAATGAGATGGACGGTATTATCAGTATCAATCCAGCGGCTATTCATGTGGTGACCGCTTGCCGCTCTTTCGGCATCCCCGCTTTTCTCAACCTCGAGCATTACGGGGTGATGATGGAGGGGAAACAGCTCATCAACAAGGAGGGACTCGTTATAAAAGAAGGAGACTGGGTCACTCTTTCAAGCAGGCGCAAGAGCATATTCAAAGGACTGGCGGCGTTTAAGACCGCCCGTTTTCAGAAGTATCTCGATGGTGAACATTTCCCCATGGAGCCCAAGGAGGAGAAAGTCTTTGTCAATATGTCCAGAGCCTTTACGGCATACAGGAAGATCGTCCAGAATGCGGACCTGGATTCCATAGTCAACCTGAAGGATCTTGTGAAACTTCTCAGGAACGATCTCCGCAGGGATACGGAAAAAGCCGCTGATTACCTCAACCGCTGGTTTGATTCGCATACGGAAAAATACCTGGAACAGATACTGCAAAGCGAGCTGGGCACCCATCAGGAACAATACAGCCTCTATAACATGCTTACAGTGGACAGGAAGGCGCTATTTTTCAAGGGTATACTGAAGATATGCCTTCGGGACAGACTGTCGGGATACAGCGCCGGTTCATTTATGCTTGGGCGCTTCCTCTGTCTTCCCCATCCAGGAAGGTTCTGGAAAAATTTTACACCGGAGGAGATCGTCTTTATGTTCAATGAATATGTCCTTTTTGAAAAATACATGACCTTGCTTAATGAAGTGGGGGAGAGAAAGATCAACAGAGCCAGGAAACAGATATTGAATAACGGATTATGCGAACTGCCTCTGAACCGCAGCCATGCGGAGCTGTTTCTTCCTGTAAAACTCCTCTTTGACGGTTCCGGGCTGTTTTGATGTTCTGCCACCCTATGCGGCGCAGCGCGGCA
>CAZGIO010000218.1:0-2051 GCA_964525975.1 uncultured bacterium | reverse complement strand
CAGGCCGAAAAACACCGCGGAAATAAGCGCGAACAGATATCCTTTGAATCTCATGATATGGTAATAGCAGATGACGTCTGTTCTTCAATAGAATAAGCTATGCGTGCAAAACCGGCCCGGTTTATCAGGAAATATTGAATAAACTCAATAAACAAAGCAATTTATTGACATATTGAAAAAAAGTTTGTAATCTATTAATTGGGTCAAATTTTAAAGGTTTTTAACCAAGGAGGTTGTTGATGAAAAGGTATGTTGCTTTGATGCTGGCTTTGGCAGTTATGTTCTTTGCGGGCTGTTCCGGGGGGGGCGCGCCGGTTTTGAAAATTGCCACAAATGCCGAATATCCGCCTTTTGAGTTCAAGGAAAACGGCGAGTTCAAGGGTGTGGACATGGAGCTTGCGGCACTGCTTGCTGAGAAGATGGGCATGGAATATGAGCTCATCGATATGGATTTCGACGCATTGATCCCGTCACTGGGCGCTAAAAAGATAGACATGGCGCTTTCAGCCATAACCATTACGGAAGAGAGAGCAAAACAGATCGATTTTTCCGTTCCATATTACACCGCCAACCAGGCTATAATCACATTGAACGAGAGCAAGGTCATGATCGAGAGCGAGAAGGATCTTGCAAAATATGTCATCGGTGTACAGAACGGCACTACGGGTCAGATCTATATTGACAATAACCTTATAGACAAAGGTGTCATGAAGAAAAGCAAGCTGAAAAAATATGCCACGAACATCGAGGCTATAACAGATATGATGAACAAGAACGTCGATCTTGTCATTATTGATGACAGCGCAGCCAAGGGTTATGAGAAACTGAAACCCATTAAGACTATCTATGTCATCAATACAGATGAGAATTACGGGATAGCTCTTCAGAAGGATTCAGAGTTGAAAGAAAAAGTGGATGCCGCTGTTAAAGAGATCCTTGAATCTGAAGAATGGGTTGAGATCATCAAGAAATATATGTGATAAGTATGCCTGAGCCTATCACCTTTATTTTCTCACATATGCCGGAGCTCCTTAAGGGGGCTCTGGTTGCCGTGGAGATCACGGTAATATCCATGGCTCTGGGTCTTGTACTGGGTCTTCTTGTGGCGTTTTTCCGTCTGTACGGTTCTAAACCGCTCCAGAAGGCCATGTATATTTATGAATGGGTCTTAAGAGGGCTTCCCATACTGGTGCTGCTTTTCATCATCTATTTCGGGCTGCCCACTATCGGGATCAATCTGGGGCCTTTTGTATCTGTTGTCGTGGGGCTGGGGCTGCGCTCTTCAGCTTACCAGGCTCAGGTCTACAGGGGGGCTATTCTCTCCATAGAGACTGAGCAGATGGAGGCGGGGCTTTCGCTGGGCATGTCGAAGTTCAGGACATTGATGACGGTAATAGTACCTCAGGCAGTGAGGTTGTCGCTTCCCGGGTTTACCAATGAATTCACCATAGTCCTGAAGGATTCACCCCTGGCTTATGCCGTGGGCATAGCTGAGATACTGAAATATGGAAGGGACATTATCGTTATGACGTTCAGGCCCTTCGAAGTATACTTGGCCTGTGCCATCATATATTTTCTGCTGTTTCACTTTTTCTATTTTCTATTTGTCAAAGTGTCCAGGAAGTTTGATGTGCCGGGTTTTATCAAAGTAGAATAGGAGGAGCTGATGCCTTTACTGAAAGTTGAAGATATTGTTAAACGTTTTGGGAAGAACACAGTGCTGGACGGAGTCTCTTTCAAGCTGGAAAAAGGCGATGTGAAGGTCATAATCGGGCCTTCAGGTACGGGTAAATCCACGCTTCTCCGCTGTGTCAACATGCTGGCTCCTCCTGAGCAGGGGAAGATCTTTCTGGATAAATTGGAAGTGACCGCGCCGAAAACAAACCTGCATGAGATTCGTCAGAAGATCGGCATGGTCTTTCAGCATTTTGCGCTTTTTAAACATCTGAGAGCTGTGGACAATGTTATGCTGGGTCTTCTTATGGTGAAAAAGATGACGAAGGCGGAGGCTCGTGAAACGGCCCAATATGAAATGGATGGAGTGGTGCTTG
>CAZGIO010000217.1:758-2188 GCA_964525975.1 uncultured bacterium | reverse complement strand
ACAAGTCGCACTTGTCCTGTTTCAGCGTCAGTATCCACTATGGCAAGAGGAATCCTCTCGCCTTTATCGTGGACTCTCACCATGACAAACTGTCCAGGCTCATAATGGGAAGCGATCTCGGGGTGTCTCACCCAGAAAGAACATACATCACAGCATAATATTTTTTTCTCAAGTATCTCATTTCTCATAAAAAATATGATAATGGAAATAGCCTGAAAGTCAACGAAATAGCAGGTTTAACAGGGGTCATATAAGGCGAAATCTGAAAAATATTAATCTTAAGCCTGAGGAGGACTGAACCTTGAAAACCAGAAAATACCAATCGGGGAGCCGGAGCTCCCCGACAGATTCTCATTGATGATTATTTAAACTGATAGGGTGTGTATTTTATGACCCCTGTGATACATTTTTTATTATATGTACAGTCATAACCTATATAGAACTCACCATTGGGGCCTGCGGCGGTCGTAAAGTTATAGTAGACATCCGGATGAATTGTCCTGCCCTCGTAGATCCACTTGCCGCATGTATTGAGTTTATAGATATCCATGCCTTTATCATATCCCGCTACGATGAGATAAATAAAAGAGCCGGCTTTCTGAAGCCTTACCTGCTGCGCCTCGGCTTTATCCGGAGCGTTGAATATGGTCTTCCATGTACCGTTGAAGCCGTTACACATCCTTACTTGCAGAATACGATTGCCGTCTGAATAGCATTTATACGCGGTATAGACATTTCCGTTGTCATCAACGGCTATGTTCGCATCCCCCACGGAAGTATCCTGGAACTGCGCGTCAACTGTCTCGGGGCTTGCATACGCACCGCCCACGAGTTTCCACATGCTTTCATTTTTATCATAGTAATAAATCGCGGACTTGCCTCTTCCGCTTGAAGTCCTGACGCTCACATAAGGCACTTTATTCTTTACGATGATCTCAACACCGCCGGCCCAGAAGCTGTCGTCGGTCACTATTTTGCCTCCCAGAGGCATCCAGCTGTTCTTTTTGCGGTCAAATTTATGAGCATAAGCTGTACCGGACTGGACTGTGGCGGCATAAAGTTCTCCATCCCATGCCAATTCGTTATTTTTGTACAACCCATCGCCGCGGACCATAAGCATCCGGCCTTTGCCGCTGCCCAGGATAGAGACATTGTCCCCGGCAGTTGTGACCACGGTTTTTCCGTAAATGTCGTTGCTTTTATTAAAATACATATATGATACGTAGATATCCCCGTCGGCTCCCACTGCGATGGAAGGCGATGCGGCTTCGTCATCTGTGATCTCCAGAGGGTTTTTGCCGTATTCAGACCATGCGCCGTCATATTTCCAGATCATGACCTTAGCTTTTGAGTCACCGGCAAGTTTTTCATCAAATATATTATTTGCAAGATACAGGGTGCCGGAACGATCCACTGCGATATCCAGGCTC
>CAZGIO010000217.1:0-748 GCA_964525975.1 uncultured bacterium | reverse complement strand
ACCTCCTCTGCATATGTGTTTTTTGCCAGATAAAGCGCACCGTTCCCGTCCACTGCAAGGTCAAACCCCTTGTTGAAGTACGAACTCTTCACTGCTGGAAACGCCAGGTCGCTTAGAGTGCCTTTTCCGTAGACAAAGATATTCACTTCCGCGCTTGTGCCGTCTGCGGCGGTGGCTGTTATCACTGCTTTACCAGGCGCCACGGCTTTGATCTTGCCGGTTGCGTTCACAGAAGCTACAGCGGCATTTGATGACGTCCACTTATAGGCACCGTCCACGTCACCTTTGAGCTGATATGCACAGCCCTTATCCATGTATTTTTTTGAGACATTGAGTTCCAGGCCGTATGCAGCGGCGGCAAAAGAAAGCGCCAGAACAAATACAATAAACCTTTTTAACATTTGATACCCCCCTTATTAAATGAAATCCATTCATTACCAATATCTTAATATATATTATTTAGGGGAAATCTCAACTTTAGGAGAAATTTAATGGTTTTTTCTACTCTTGCCCTTGAAGACTGCGGTGAGATCCCGTATGCCCGGGATATGAAGAAGGTATGCGCAGACGAAATAGACCATGGCGCCCCCCGCCACGGGAAGGAGCACACCGGCGGCCCGGATGAAGAATCCGCCCCGGGGAAACCTGCCGCTCAGAAGCCGCACTGCGGCAAACATCACTGCGGATGACGCGGCGGATTTTACGAAGACCTCAGCCAGCCGTTTTACGGCCACGGAAAAATAACGTC
>CAZGIO010000216.1:292-2193 GCA_964525975.1 uncultured bacterium | reverse complement strand
CGAACAAAAGTCTTCCCATCAGCCTGATCGGCATAGCGATAATAACTGCCGGTTACTTGATCATAACGCCAGGCAATTTGATTTTGAGTATTATAGATAAACCAGAAGGTGTCAGCAGGAACGCCGCCAGCAGAAAATCCGGCCCCAGGGAACGGGTTCGGGATTCATTTACGATGCGAGCGGCCTGATTATCACCAACAATCATGTGGTGGAGGAGGCAGAGAAGATTGTCGTGCGGCTGCACAACGGCAATGAATACGACGCCGAAGTGGTGGGGACGGACCCGGAAACGGATCTCGCGGTAATCAAGATCCAGGCAAATGAACCCCTGGCGCCCCTGACACTGGGCGATTCGGACAAGGTCAAGGTCGGCGAGTTTGCCATCGCCATCGGCAGCCCCCGTGGATTCGAGGGTTCCGTTTCTTTCGGCCAGGTCAGCGCCCTGGGCCGCGAAGGACTGCAGGGATTGGCCATGCAGGGCCTTACCTTCCAGAACCTGATCCAGACCGATGCCGCGATCAACCTGGGAAACAGCGGCGGGCCGCTGTGCAATATTGACGGCGAAGTCATCGGCATCAATACCGCCATCGTGTTCGGTGCGAACTCCATCGGCTTCGCCATCCCCATTAATACCGCCAAACAGACCGTTCCTGTGCTGATACTGGGAGAGGAAAAAGAGGATGTGAAGAACGGTGAGGTAATCATAGATTATTCATCGCCAAACATCGCAAAACAGATGCACGTGGGGCATTTGCGCAGCACTATAATAGGGGATTCCCTGAAAAGGATATATACATCTCTTGGATATAATGTGGTTGCGGACAACCATCTTGGTGACTGGGGCACGCAGTTTGGAAAACTGATCGTGGCATTCAGGAGATGGGCCGACAAAGACGCGTATAAAGAAGATCCCGTGAAGGAACTGGAGCGGCTCTATGTGATGTTCTCGCAAAAAAGCGCTGGTGAGCCTGATCTTGAGGAGGAAGCCCGGGCAGAGCTGAAAAAACTTCAGCAGGGCGACAGTGAAAACATGGCGTTGTGGAAAGATTTTATAAAAGAATCCCTGGCGGATTATGATGAGCTCTACAAAAGGATGGATGTGGAATTCGATACATACCATGGCGAATCCTTTTTTCATGACATGATGCCCCATATAATCAAACTGCTCAGGGAACGCAACATAGCGGAAGAAAGCGAAAATGCGCTGGTTGTATTTTTCGGGGAAGAGGATAATCTGCACCCTTGTATAGTACAGAAACAGGACGGGGCCTACCTTTATTCAACATCAGATCTCGCCTGTATAGAGTACAGGATGAAAAAATATAACGTGGACAGGATGATATATGTCACTGACATGAGGCAGGAGACCCATTTCCGACAGATATTCAGGATCAAGGATATGCTGGGCTGGGATGTGGAGACAGTACATGTCCCGTTCGGACTCATGGGACTCCCTGAAGGACATTTCTCATCAAGAAAAGGAAATGTGATCAAGCTGAGAGAGCTCCTTGACGAGGCGCATGAACGTGCATATGCAATCGTGGAGGAGAAAAACCCCCATCTTTCCAGGGACGAGAAGGAGAATATTGCCGAAGTCGTCGGTATGGGAGCGGTTAAATATGGAGACCTGAGCCAGAACCGGGTCACAAACATCATATTTCAGTGGGACAAGATGCTGAACTTTGACGGGAACACCGCGCCATATATGCAGTATACCTATGCAAGAATACGATCCATGCTGAGAAAAGCTGATGAACAGGATAAACGGATAGACATAAGGGAGGGCTTTGACCTGCGAAACGAGACGGAACGATCGCTGGCTCTTTCACTACTGAGCTTCAGGTCCTCTGTTATAAGTGCCGCGGAAAGCTATAAGCCGAATATTATTGCCGACCAGCTCT
>CAZGIO010000216.1:0-209 GCA_964525975.1 uncultured bacterium | reverse complement strand
TGAGAGAAGAGGGGACAACGCTGAATACACGTCTTCTGCTCAGTGAGAAGACAGCTGTGATCATAGCGTACGGACTCGGGCTGTTGGGGATAGGAACAGTAGAAAAGATGTAGACTTGAAAAATACTCCTGGATATATCATATTTGTTATGCAGGGAGGTTGAGATGAAGAACGATCATATTGTAAAAGCTTTCAGAGATGGTATCAAA
>CAZGIO010000215.1:712-2384 GCA_964525975.1 uncultured bacterium | reverse complement strand
AATAAGATATGAGGAGAACTTCTCCCCCGCCTTCCAGAATATATAGGGCACGATCTCCGTATCGATCATCTCTGAGACCTTCAGGTTGATGTCGGAGATGGGCACGATATCATTCTCCGCTTTGTACCGCTCCATGATACGCTCCATCTCGCCCATGAGTGTAAGCATATGTATGTTCCTGGTAACCGCATAATCCGTCAAGTACTGTCTGTATTCTTTCTTGTATATATCCAAAATCTCTGTCCGCAAAGGTTCCAGTTTGTTCATGCAGAAATGTTCCACTTCTTCACGTCGTGGATGGGTCTTTGTGACCCATTTGACATCCACAAATCTCGAAGAATCAATATCACCAAAAACAGCCGGATCTGAAGCGTTTGTCAGCTTCATGAACTTCCCGTATATGCCCCCTTTATTATATGAAAAGTCCTTATCAGTAAATCCATTTTCTTCAATGAGCTCCATGGCGCGCGCCGCCAGAGCATTGATCTTTCGTTCGAAGGCAAACCGGGAGTGGGATACCTCTTTTATCCATTCCTGCATCTCGTCTGAAGAAAGCGTTGAAAATTCCTGCATCCTGTCATATCCCGATTCGGAAAAGAGCTCCAAAGCCGTCTGCCTGATATCGTTGTCATAGGACCAGTTGCCCCGCAGCTCGATCTTGGACATCACGTACTGCAGCAGGGTTTCCGTCTCCGCTTTGGATTCCTGGAGGCTTTCAATAAAAATATCGGTGATCTTGCCCACCAGCTCCCGGGTGTTCAGGTCGATGTCAAAACCCAGGGGCATGTTGAGTTCCATGGCAAAGGAACGGATTATCCTGTGTATGAAACTGTCTATGGTCATCACGGAAAAATCCGAATACTCATGAAGTATGAGGCTCAACAGCTCCCCCGCTCTTTTTTCGATTTCTGATCCGGAAAGGCCGGTCTCCTTATGAAGCTGTGTTTTCAGATGCTCCATCTTCCCTTCTGAAAGCTGCTGAAGATAGTCTATGATACGCTCTTTCATCTCCCCTGCTGCCTTATTGGTGAATGTCACCGCAAGGATGTTCTTGAACGAGCGCCCCCCTTTCAGGGCCAGCTTCAGGTACTCTTTTACAAGAGTATATGTCTTTCCGCTGCCCGCGGAGGATTTATATACTGTCAGGGGCATGGCATCACCTCATTACATGTACTCAACCTGTAAAATATCACAATACACTGTACAGATTATCTCATCTCCGCGCCATGTGTCAAGGAATTCCTGACGGTATGTAAATTGCATAATATGATAATGGATGTATTCATATCATCACACGACTTTTTTCATCCACCGGTTATCCCAATCCATGATTAAAATTCAATTTCAGATATTAAAAACACAACTTGATATTTTTTATTAATACGAATAGTAATTACCCTACTTATTAATATATAGGGAGGTATTTATCCATGTCGAAAACTACAATATAAGAAAAAGCCTGCGAAAAAGCCCGGCACATCATTCGCCAATGGGGAGGAACGATTAAAACATCCGAGGCAATTCAGTTTGGAATACATCCCAGAACACTATACTATATGCGTGACAAAGGTGAGCTTGGACTAATATCAAGAGGTGTATATCGTCTTGGGGAACTTGATCCACTTACTACTCCCGATCTCATTATAATAGCTAATCGAGTCCCAAATTCTGT
>CAZGIO010000215.1:0-702 GCA_964525975.1 uncultured bacterium | reverse complement strand
ATCTCGACGAACACAATGACGCACTGCAAGAATATGAAATTGTCATTGCGATCCAATCATTTTTATCTCCGGTAATCGAAGGTGTTTCTGAAAACATGAAGTGGCCTCCGGCAGGACCATAGATCTGACATATTGTGAATTCTCCTCATGTACATAAGCCATATTGACCTTCAAGCGAAGGCGGGAAAATAACCGTAGTAACAGGTTTTTTGGGAGGGAAGGTGGACAGGTGACGCTGATTTTTCAACCGCGGGGCCGCATGGGCGCCTGTTCATTGCTTGCGCTCGAACCCGGCGCCCCGCGGCCCAAAAAAACAAAAGGTAAAAAGTCAAAAGGTAACCGTCCTGGTGAGGCGGAAACCGAGACTATAGCTCGCATCCGACGGAGTGTCGCAGCGGCGAACCGCGCAATGAATGTACCCATCAGGATCGTCCCAGCTGCCGCCGCGCCTCACCCGGCCAGAGCCCGATGAGGGGCCCTTCGGGTTATTTGATGGCGAAGAACCATAATAACCACTGCCATACCTGTCCCAGCACCATTCCCATACATTGCCGCTCATATCATACAAGCCCAATTCATTGGGCTGCTTAGTACCTACATCATGAGTCTTATAACCGCTGTTATGTCTATACCATCCCACACTACCTGGACTGTTGGAACCGGAATACGCATAGCCTTTACTCTTGTGGCCTCCCCGTGCTG
>CAZGIO010000214.1:0-2453 GCA_964525975.1 uncultured bacterium | reverse complement strand
TCCCCGCATGATGAGTTATTACGGCGCCAGCGACAGCGAAGGGGTCTGCAGCCTTATCACCGACGCGGTGGACGCAGCAGCCGCAGTACATGACCTGGCCATGTATGACATCATATGTGTCATACATGCAGGAGCGGGAGAAGAGTTTGACCTCCTTGGCGATACACCGGGGGATATACTTTCCTCAGCCGTGGGGCGTGAAGAGTATTTCCAGATAACCGGGACGGAGATGCATCCCGATATTGAGACAGGGGTCATGGTCATACCTGAGACGGAAAATCAGGACAGGACCCAGAATGAGATGCCCCTGGGGCTCCTGGGACCTTCCGCATTCACGTTGGGAAGCCTGCTGGGAATGCCTTATACGTATGACACTTCCATGGGATCTTCGGGCACGGGCATGTGGGATCTAATGGGGTACGGTTTCTGGAACTATCTGGGATTTCTTCCCATGCATCCGTCAGGTTACGCGAAAATAGCCATGGGATGGGCAACGCCTGAGATCATAAGCGTTAATGGTTCCCACAGCCTCGGGCCTTTCTCAGCGGATATCAAAGCCGGAGATACCAACGGGAACCATGTCTATATCATAGAAAGCGGGGAAGGGGAGTATTTTATCCTTGAAGCCCGCACCTCCAGGGGGATCGAATATTATTTCCAGAGATACCAGTTTGCCGGCACGAGGACGGACGGTGAGACTGTGAAGTATATCATGGAACTCGGGGACACCAGGGACACCGGCATGCTTATTTGGCATGCAGACCCTGATATCATAGCGCTCTCCCCAGGGGCTCCCAATGGAGAGAACGGGAAAGGGCTGGACATAGAGGAAGCCGACGGCATGGAAGACCTGAGCGCCCCCCTTGGAAGCATAGGAAGTTTTGGTGAGAAAAATGATACATTTGCCATGACAACGTGGCAGCGGTTTAACGGAAACACACAGCCTTCTTCACGGGATAACCAGGGAGGCTTTACAGGGGCAGCTGTCTCCGTTACATCTGTGAGCGGCGATGAAGTGGTCCTGGATGTGGAAAACATCAGATCAGACGGATATCCCGTTGAAGACGCTGGTTATGGTTTTGTGACGGATAGATATTATACAACAGGGGGGTCGGTGTACAAGTCGGCTGACAGCACACTGGTCTTCACAGCGGACATATTGCTTATGTTGGATGACAGGGTGGCTGTCAGTTCACAGGGTATGTATGACACAGATGATTTTTCACTGATCGCCGACGCGGATGAGATCGCAGGTGAACCGCTGACATACGCTGATCAGTATGGCGACGGATACTGGATCCGCAGCGCCGGGGGAAGTTTTTCCGTGGATGTGTCAGGAATCGTCCAGGGCAGCTGGGGGAGTGATATCAGAGCCGCCGCAGTCGTGGAAGGACAGACTGTCACGTTGGATGATACAGGTGTGTTGAGAGTCGACGGGGACGAGGCAGCCCGGGATGTCAATCGCATGCGCATACTGGGGGATGAGGTCTATTATACAGCCGGTGATGTCTTATACAGGTTTGACGGCGCCGGACACAGCGCGGTCTACACCGGTAATCTGAGCTGTTTTGAACCGTATGACATAGACGGTGACGGAGTGACGGAAGTGGCGGGATATGATGGTGAAAAAGTAGTGATCATAAACTATCGCGGAGGGATGGAGAGGTGTTTCCCCTGCGGAGCACCGGAACAGATTGAACCTGTGCGTTATAAAGGCAGAGCGGCATATTTTGTCACCGGGGAAGATACGTTTTTACTCTATCCTGTAACTGGAGAGTATGAGAGTCTTACAGGAAACGGGACGGAGTTCCACGGTATAAACGGTGGAAGGCTGGTATACTCAGACAGTCTGCGTTTTTATGCGCTGGGAGAAGAGACAGAACGGATACGCGGCGGGATGCTGTATGCGGCGGGACTGGTATTTGAACCGGAAAAGAAGGATATGTCCCTCTACTGTTATCCCAATCCGTGCAGGGGAGATATATTGAAACTGCGTTTCTATTATGAGACTGCTGTCAGAGTGGAGTATAACATCTATGACGGAGCTGGAACCAAACGGCGAAACGGCGGTATGACGGGGATTCCCGGTGAAAATGTCTTTGATATTGATGTAAGGGGCCTGGATAAAGGAGTTTATATCCTCGTTGTGAATGCCGGCGGGGAGAGAAAGAGGTTGAAGTTCGTCAGATTATGAGAAAGAGACTGCTGATAATATTAATTACAGGAAACATCATCTTCATGGTGGTGATGAGGTTCCTGTATATCTCTTATACAGACAGAATACGCAGTGAACTTATCGTGAGGTTTAATTCCGCGCTGCGCCTGTCTGAACGTTACGGAGCGGGTAATGACACTTCCAGGCTGAACAGCATGGTCTCAGCAGGTGTGCTGAGCGGTTATTACAACGTGGATACAGATGAGTTTTCCGGAGCCATAAGGCTTGAGGCAAAAGA
>CAZGIO010000213.1:0-2453 GCA_964525975.1 uncultured bacterium | reverse complement strand
ACTTCCTTTTTTCCTTGTTTCTTATTTTTCTGGATACGCCTATACTCTGTGAATTGGGCATAAGGACTGCGAAGTTTCCCGGTATTGATATGTTTGTAGTCACTTTCGGACCCTTAGTCCCTATTGATTCTTTGAGGATCTGCACCATTATCTTCTGTTTAGGTTTTAAGATATCTTCTATCCTGTTTCTGAACACCTTGCCCACCTGGGCCTCGGTATTAAAACTGTCCACTTCATCTGCTTCGATATCGATGTTTTCAATGTCGCTGATATTCAGGAAAGCGTTTTTTGCCCGCCCGATATTCACAAAAGCCGACTGTATTCCCGGCAGCACATTCTGGACCGTACCTGTATAGATATCCCCAACAAGGCTTTTGTCCACATTGATGTTTACGAAAAAATCCACAAGCTTGTTATCTTCAAGCATTGCAATACGTTCTTCGCCTTTTTCCACATTTATTATTATTGACTTTTTCATCTCTTCTCCTTAAAAATCATTTCTCTTTGTAAATCATATATGTCATATCTTCTGAATCCTTCTCCAAACAGCTGTTCCGCGATCTTCCTCATGGATATCTTCCTGTTGTCATACGTCACAGTGGTACGCCCTGATTCTTCTTTGTACGATATTACAGGGAGCTCATCCAATCGGTCTTCAACGGCACCTTTCAGAGATATTTTCTCCATCACATAATCTGATATCTTCTCACCCTGCCCGACTTCTTCAACATGAAGTATGTCAAACCCGTGTGGAAAATAACCTTGGAGGAAGTCATGAGACGGTATATTTTCGTCACAGATCACGACTTCAAAAAAATCTTTCTTCACAGTTACCCCAAGTGGCGCCGGATTACAGAAAGATATTTTCGGATGAGGAGAAAAACCCTGGGAATATACCATCTGTACTCCGCTTCGTCTCATTGAAAAACCCACTACATTGATCATATCTTTCTGCGATATATATTTCATATTGCCGGTCCTGGAAAAATATATCCTGATCTTTCTGTTTTCTCTCCTGTTGTCCTCGGCTGTCTCTCTTTCCACTTTTTCTGCCTCTGTGCTGCTTTCCAGCTGAATATGGTCTCCGCATACTCCGCAGGCGGCGCATGCAGTGTCACACCTTTCTGTTGTCTCCTCCTCATAAGCCTTTTTTCTCTCTTCCAGCAAAAATTCTCGGGATACACCTGTATCGACCACATCCCAGGGCAGGCATGCGTCTGCATCAAATGAAGGCAGATGATAGATCACATATCCGTGCTTTTCCAGTATCTTTTCCCATGCCTCTTTTCTGAAATACTCACTCCATCCGTCCAGGTATATATCTTCCTCCGACGCAGCGATTAGAAGTGGAGCTATATTCCTGTCAGCCCTTGAAAAAAGCCCTTCAAGATATGCGGTAAAGGGATCCCGCCAGCTTAGTCTCGCTTTCCTGCTTGTCTTCCCGTTGATATAATCATATGTCTCCTGCAACTTGTCACCTGAGAGCTGCTCTTCCCACTGGAAAGGCGTGTGGACTTTGGGCGTAAAGAGTGATATGGAAGCCTTTACTTTCATCCTTGATCCCACTGCGTAGTTTATAATATCCGCGATACCGTCCAGGTCCTCCCTGGTCTCAGTGGGCAGTCCCACCATAAAATAAAGTTTTATTGAATTCCATCTGTATTTACGTGCTGTGTCTATGGCGTTCTTTATCTGCTTTTCATCAATGTTCTTGTTTATCACATCACGGAGTCTCTGTGAACCTGCTTCGGGAGCAATGGTAAGTCCACCCTTTTTGACTTTCGCAAGATCTTCAAGAAGACGCTCGTCAATGTCATCGATCCTGGATGATGGAAGCTCTATTGAGACGTTCCTCTTGAGTGAAAAGGTCTCGATGCCTTTCATGAGGTCATAGATCTGAGAATAATCTGCGCTGCTCAGCGAAAGCAATGATATCTCATCATAACCGCTCTTTTCAAGCATCATTATACCTTTTTTGATAAGTCCGGCTACATCCTTTTCCCTGCGTGGCCGATAAAAATACCCTGCGTGGCAGAAACGGCATCCCCTGACACAACCACGCATGATCTCCAGGCTGACTCTGTTGTGCACGATCTCGATATTCGGCACGAGCACACTGGTATCATCTTTTATATCCTGAGCGGAGATCACATTCTTTTCTATACGCTGGGGCAGTCCCTTCAATACGGGATCCACTGACACAAGCCTTTTATCATCGTCATACCTGTATTCATAAAATCCCGGGACGTAGAGCGACGGTATTGTCCGGGCTGCTTTTTCCAGTATAACCTGACGTGACAATCCCCTACGGCGCCCCTCTTTCACGATCTCAGTAAACCGGGGAAAGGTATCTTCGGCATCACCGATGAAAAAAGCGTCGATAAAATGAGCTATAGGTTCAGGATTAGAGACTACTGGTCCTCCGGCCACTACGAGGGGATCATCATCCTTCC
>CAZGIO010000212.1:0-2508 GCA_964525975.1 uncultured bacterium | reverse complement strand
AAGGCGCGGCTTCTGCTCATGAAAGCCAGGGATGAGGTGCACCGTTTCGGTATCACGTTCAACCGCAGGAAAAAGCGTAAAAAAATGGTGCTGAACCCCCTGGAGGAACTCCCCGGGCTGGGTAAAAAAAGGGCGGAGACACTCCTGGAATTTTTCGGTACCGTGGAGGCCGTAAGGCGCGCTGATGTGGAAGATCTTATGAAAGTGCCTGGTATAGGCAGGTTTACTGCGGAAAAAATACACGAAATGTTAAAAACAGATTGATTTTCTCTGAGATATAAGTATAATTATCGTGAAGATAAGCACGAAAGGGGCATGCATGGATAGAAAGATACCAAGGCCGACGCTGGAAAGGTTTCCTAAATATTACCACGTGACAACATCTTTTCTGAATAAAGCCGGAGAGACTTATATCTCGTCAGTCTATCTTGCCGATTGTCTTAACATGGATGATTCCCAGGTGCGCAGAGATATGATGTATCTTGATATCGGAGGAAAACCCAGAGTCGGTTATAACGCCGATGAACTCAGAAACACACTGGCCCATTATCTGGGATATTTCAACGTGAACGAAGCTCTCCTCGTGGGCGCGGGACACCTTGGCACTGCCATCGCCTCCTACGGCGGTTTCGCGGATTACGGCCTTAAGATCGTCGGCGTGTTTGATAATGCTACCCGCGTCATCGGTGAGAAAGTGGGCAGGATGACGGTGCAGCCCATGGAAAACCTGGCCAGGTTCATCCCGAAGAAAAATATACGCATCGGGATCATCACCACTCCCGGAAGCCATGCCCAGGCAGTGGCTGATCAGCTCATAGAATGGGGTATAAAAGCCATATGGAACTTCGCCCCGGTAAGACTAGACGTGCCTCAGGATATATTCGTCCAGGATGAGAACCTTGCGGAGAGTTTTTCATTTATATCGCATTTTATGAAACAGTTTGAAAAAAAGACTGCGCAGAAAAAAGTGATTAAAAAAGCTCAGAAAGAATCGTAATAGACTTTTTCAAGGGTGAGCCCTTCAGGGGCCAGCGTCTTCCCTGTGAAATCCCTGTTCCCCGTGGATATTGATTTTTTTACAGAATCCTCCGGTATGATACCCAGACCCATATAGAGCAATGTTCCCATCATGATGCGGATCATGTTGTAAAGAAAGCGGTTGCCTTTTACGGTGATGTCAAATCCGTACTTGTGCCGTTCCATATAGATCTCTTTGATATTGCACACAGTCTCTTTGCTGGCGGTCTTTGACGGCATGTTCCTGAATGCCGCGAAATCATGTTCACCCTGAAAATCAGGGAGAGCGTTTTCCATAAGATCTATGTCAGGCAGTTTGTTGAGTACATATGCGTATCTGTTTCTCAGCGGGTCGTCGGGGTATATGAACCTGTAGACATATTTTTTCCCCAGAGCGGAAAATATTGGATGAAAAGCACGCTGGGAATCTTCCAGCGACAAAAGCCGTATGTCATGTGGAAGAAACGTATTGCAGCCCCGGTATACCTTATGCGCTTCGATCTGTTTCTTTGCCCTGAACTGGATGACCTGCCCCCTGGCGTGGACCCCTGAATCGGTCCTGCTGGCGCCGTTTACAGGTATGCGTTCAGTGTCGAAAAGCTTGCTGACCGCTTTTTCGATCTCCAGCTGCACCGTGGGTATCCCCGGCCTCTGCATCTGCCAGCCGCTGTAATTTGTGCCGTCATAGGCAAGTATTCCGCGATAATAGTAGTACATAATATCTCCCGCTGGAATCATATACCAACTGCGCCCCTTTTTGAAGGGAAAAACGGCTTTACAAATTCTGATGAGGTTGCTATTATTGATAATGGAATACTAAGGAGGTTTTATGAAACAGATGAGAATAATGGGACTTCTGCTCACCGACAGGATCAAAGAAGCCACTGACGTGCAGGATGTGCTTACAAAGTACGGCTGCTCCATCAAGACAAGGCTTGGCATGCATGAGGTGTCAGAATCTTATTGTGACAAAAAAGGCTTTATCCTGCTGGAACTCACCGGCGAGAAGTCTGAATGGGAAGCTCTGGAAAAGGATCTTGCAGTCATCGAAGGCGTTATCGTCAAATGGATGCATTTTGACTATTGATCTGGGGTCAGGTCTTGTAACTGTTAGTTAATTAATTTGCATCGATTATTAACCACGGGTCCCGCACTCAAAAGGTAAAAGAGAATACTTAATTGACATATTAACCGATAGAATTAATCAATTTCTATCGTCATTGCTATGGTTGTAAGTGCGGGATCACACTTGTTAATCACTATTATTGTAATATGCGTTATGACTTCTGAATTGAACCACGGGAACACTATGTGTTCACACGGGACTTGCTATGCAAATCACACGGATTAAAACTGTTATTTTGTAATCGGCAATATGCCTCTTTTTTGAAACCACGGATTTCCACGGATTTTCACGGATTTAATACAGCAGGATGATTTTACATCAGTCAGTCCACATTGCATGTGTCCCTCCGCTCTGCTGCGCTTGTC
>CAZGIO010000211.1:860-2510 GCA_964525975.1 uncultured bacterium | reverse complement strand
GTTGCATCTTCAGGGAGAAAAACCTGCTTTCTTCTGCCGCTCTCTCTTCCTCAAGGGACATCAGTGCCACCTGACGCTCTTCCATTCCTGCATTCAGCTTATTGATCCTTACCAGGATCTCGCTGTTTCTCTTTTTAATTTCCCGGATCTGATCTTCTGTGTCCAGATTCTTGTTTTTTTCAAGATCAAATATGTATTTGTAATATATCATCTCAATTGACTTGAGTTCATCAAACAACACTTTATATTTTTCGGCTTTTGCCACCTGCTTGGAAAGTGTGGAAAGCTGCCTTTCCACTTCAAAGAATATATCTCTGAGTCTGTTCAGGTTCTCCTGTGTGTTTTCCAGTTTTCTTGATGTCTCTTTTTTTCTAACCCGGTATTTCATGATGCCTGCGGCCTCTTCAAAGATGACTCTTCTTTCATCGGCTCTTGTGGACAATATCTGTGAGATCATCCCCTGTTCTATAAAAGAATATGCGCTCATCCCTATGCCTGTATCTGTTATAAGCTGATGTACATCTTTGAGCCTGACTTTCTGTTTGTTTATATAATATTCGGAATCTCCGTCTGAAAACAGTTTACGTGAGACAGAGACTTCATTATATTCAGAAGGGAGGATATGGTGTGAATTATCAAGTGTCACCTTGACTTCAGCCATGTTCAGGGGTTTTCTTTCAGATGTCCCGTTGAATATGACATCATTCATCCTTCCGCCTCGGAGTTTCTTGGCGCTCTGTTCCCCGAAGACCCATCTCAGTGCATCTGTGATATTACTTTTACCGCAGCCGTTTGGACCGACTATACATGTCATTCCCGGAGTAAACTTAATCTTTATCTTGTCCGGGAACGACTTGAACCCGAACAGCTCTATCTTATCAAGAAACATCCTATCCCCATTTTCCTTCTTCCACGCGCTTGGCGATCTCAGCCTTTACCGACTGTACCATCTCAGTGGCATTTTTATATATGGAATATATGATGGGAGCTGCCGCACCGGTCTCTTCAATAAAATCTCCGGTCTCATCTATGAGGCCGTTCATTAGAGACATCACTTCAAGGAGAAGGTCGTTTTCAGCCGCAGAGCCCTCTATCCTTTCCTGTTCTTCCCTGGACAGTCTTTGATATCCGTCTGCGCTGGATTTACAGTTCGGGCAGATGGCAGGCTTTTCCTCCAGCCAGTGTATGTAACCGCAATGTTTACATCTGTACATAGATCCTCCTACTCTTTCTCAGGGAAGTATTCCCCCATCCTGATGGCGATAAGCCGCCCCGCATATAGAAATGGTGTATCCACCACTGCAACAACGAGTTTTAACATATATGTGGTTATAAATATCTGCATGAGTTCCCCGAAGGGTATTGTCCCGAAAAAAGCCACCCCTGTAAAGATCACAGAATCTATGGCCTGTGAAATAAGTGTTGAAGCATTGTTTCTCAGCCAGAGATACTTACCCCCGGTCTTTTCTCTCCAGAAGTTAAACGACCAGACATCATGATACTGACTTATAAGATACGCCAGGAGTGAAGCGAACGCTATCCTCGGCATAAGCCTGAATATTGAAGCAAGATGTATATGCATGGTATCAAAAGATGAAGGCTTGAAAAAGATGATCACATTCATCACCACTGTCATGGTGAAAAGTGCCA
>CAZGIO010000211.1:0-850 GCA_964525975.1 uncultured bacterium | reverse complement strand
ATCCCATGACAACGCCTTTTTTGGCCTCCTTTTTCCCGTATATCTCTGAAAGCATGTCAGTGGCCCAGAAAATACCCCCGTACAGCAGGTTTCCCAGTGTTGCTGTCATGCCGAAAATATCTATAAGCTTCACCACCTGGATATTGCATAGTATGATATTCATGACGATGACGGCAATAAGCCCTTCTTTTTTGAACATCTTGTAAATACTTAAGGATATGACAAAATCCAGCAGTATAAAAAGGACCCAGAGCAATTCATTTGACATAATCTTACCACCTGACTTTCAATATGCAGAATTATACATAATATTGTCTTAAAGTAAAGGAGAAAGGGTCACAATGGAGATGTAATGTTTTCGATCCCGGCGGCTTTGTACCGTATGAATTTCTTCCCCGGGACCTGTATTGCCTGTACAGGGCAGTAGGTAAAGCATCTCATGCAATATTCACATCGTTCCCCTATTTCGGGAATGCCGTCCACGGTTATATTCCCCACAGGACATATCCTGCTGCATAAGCCGCACCGCGTGCATAAACCTTCATCGATCTCAAGGGGGTACTTCTTCCTCAACCCCTCCCAGATCTTTTTTGAATCAGATATCGCCTTCATTATCTCAGGCAGCACAGGTACGGCATGCCACCTGGCAGTGCCGTTGGTGATCTCATCAAAATATAACCTCGCTTTTTCCGCGGCTTGTTCACGTACTATGTTTTCCCCTGAAGGATCACGCTTTTCCTTAAAAAAGTTTGACGGCATGATAAACTCCCGCGCTCCAGATGTCTTATACCCTTTTTTATTCATCATCCTCTTCACGGGACCTATGATCCCCCCTGAAAAAGCAGCCATG
>CAZGIO010000210.1:561-2571 GCA_964525975.1 uncultured bacterium | reverse complement strand
GATAATAAGCATCACCGCATGTCTGTTATTAAAAATGGTCTCATAACGCTCTTTCAGCTCCTGCACTTCCCCTTGCGTTTTCTTAATGGAATCAATATCCGTGATAGTGCCGTACATCCTCAACGGCTCCCTGGTTCTCCCGTCGTAATTCACAAGTCCACGCAACAGCACCCACTTCCAGTCCCCTCTCTTTTCCTTCATCCGGAGTTCATAATCAACTTTTCCATCTCCAGATGAGAGTAACTGCTTAAGATAAGACTCATACCCTGGCATATCATCAGGATGCACCAGATCCCTGAACAGGGAAAACGAAGGCGCCGGCAGCTCATCCAGCGTGTAACCCAGCATGCTGGCACAGGTCTTGTCCAGCACCGCCTTATCCTCCTCCATATCCCAGTCCCACATACCTGACATGGAACTGTCCAAAGAGAGCTGCAGCCTTTCAGCATATTTCCGCTGTGCCGCCGTCTGACGATGCACTTCAAAACGTGAATAGATCGTGGCCAAAATAAATATTACAAGCAGTACTATGCCGTAATGTATCAAATACACCGCTGTATCTGAAAATTCGTACCTCGTTACCCGTTCAACAATATATTCGTCCATGATCTGATAATAGATGCTGTGCTTGTCATCCTTTAATTTTTTAAGATGCTTGTCAATGGCAGATAAGAAAAACAAAGACTTCTCCCTGTCCACGGGAGCCGCGAACCTTACTTCGATGGGATTGATCAGTATCCCTGTTTTTTTCACATCATGATACTGGTCCTTAAGCTCTCCATGAAGACGGTTGACCACCGCTGCATCTGCAAATTTGTTGCTTACAGCAAAAAGCGTAGAGTCATAATCGTCGTACTCCAGAAAGACAGCATCGATGTCGAGACTGCGCAGGACCGCCCTGATGCCGTTGTTCCCCATATTGTGTATATCCCGTTTCAGCACGGCTATTGTTTTGCCCTCAAAATGCTACAGAGATTCAATATCCGAGTTTTTATGGGCATATATTGTGGCCCAGCTTGACAATACAGTCTCATGGTTGAATAAAATTGTTTCAGCACGTTCTATTGAAAAAGCCACCGCAGGCAGCAGATCAATTTCACCGTCATTTAGCCATGTAAAAGTATCAGCGAAGGAGCCTTTGACATATTCAAGTTCCCAGTCCTCTTCTTCAGCGATATATTCCAGAATATCAATCAGGATGCCTTGCGGCTCATGTTCATCGGAGCAGCACACAAGGGGGACGTTACTATAAACACCCACCTTAAGAGACTCTTTGCCTGATGCATCCCCGGTAAATATAAACAATATGATCAAAATAGAAATGAATAAAACCGGTTTTTTTGTACAATACCTCATTGTAATATTATACAGCTGTTGCAAAAACTTATCAAGACTTCATGAACCGTTAAAAAAAAGGGGGCGCTTAAGCGCCCCCGCCGGTTTACCGCAGATGGGATACGTCAAAACCGGGTATAAAGAGTTTCTTCTCCAGAAAATCAGATCCCCTGGTAACAATAAATACCAGCAGCAGATAAACCACTCCTATGAGCAGATATATGTGCAGATGGTAAAATGTGTCCGAAGCGAAATATTTCGCCTGTGCAAACAGCTCCTCCACCTGGATGATATATGCTATGGATGTATACTTGATCAGATAAATGATCTCATTGGAGAGAGACGGTATGGAAAACCTGAACGCCTGGGGAAAGATGATATGATGTATGGACTGCCATTTTGTAAGCCCGATGGAATATGCCGCCTCCATCTGCTCCCCTGTGATGGCAAGAAAACCGCCCTTCATATATTCAGCCTGATAAGCCGCCGAGTTCAACACGAACCCGATAAGCGCAGCGTGAAACGGCCTGATGCGCACGCCCAGAGCCGGGATCCCAAAATAGATGAAAAACAGCTGCACAAGCAGCGGCGTACCCCGGACTATGGTCACATATAACCTGCTCAGCCCGCGGAAAAACCAGTTGCCGTACAGTATACCCACTACAAGGGGTATGG
>CAZGIO010000210.1:0-545 GCA_964525975.1 uncultured bacterium | reverse complement strand
ACCCCGGCTGCTATCACTGTGAGTTCCACAGTGAGGATAAGCCCCTGACCCATGGCAGGCAGATATTCAGACAATGCCTGGAAAAAACCCATCAGAAACCCTCCCCGCCGTACAATTCAGCGATCTTGTTCAGGAACGACTTGGTCCTCTCGTTCTTCGGCGCTGTAAACATCTCTCCCGGAGGAGACTGCTCTATGATATGGCCTTTCTCCATAAATATGATCTCGCTGGCCACTGATTTGGCGAAACCCATCTCATGTGTGACACAAAGCATGGTCATCCCGCTCTTGGCAAGATCCTGCATTACCTGGAGCACTTCACCGATGAGTTCAGGATCAAGAGCTGACGTGGGCTCGTCAAACAACATCAGTATGGGATCCATGGCTAAAGCCCTGGCTATGCCCACACGCTGCTGCTGTCCTCCGGACAGTTCCGCGGGATACTTGTCCATATGATCCCCAAGCCCCACTCTGTCCATTTCATATTTGGCCTTTTCCAGAGCCTCCGCTTTCGTCATCTTTTTCACCTTAAGAAGACCTGGCATA
>CAZGIO010000209.1:0-2628 GCA_964525975.1 uncultured bacterium | reverse complement strand
CATCAAGTCTTTTTATCTTATCATGATTGAAGTAGGAGAGCCCCTTGACTTCAAGCATGGGATTGTTCTCGTCAGTCTTGATGTATTCGATGGAGAGATCCAGAGACGTACCCACCATAAGGTCGGTGAGTGTCCTGGGGTCGGTATGGGCAGTGATCACAGTGCCTACATTGGAACCTTTCCTCAAGACCGTGACTTTATCGCTGATATCCATGACTTCATTCAGTTTGTGGGTGATGATGATGATGGCGCAGCCGTCATCTCTCATCTTCCTGAGAATAGAAAAGAGGTTCTCTGTTTCCTGGGGGGTGAGCACAGCAGTGGGTTCATCCAGTATAAGGATATCAGCGCCTCTGTAGAGCCCTTTCAATATCTCGACTGTCTGCTTTTCACACACTGACATGTCGTAGACCTTTTTGGACAGATCTACGGTCAGGCCATATTTTTGGCTTAAAGCCGTTATCTTGTCCCGTGACTTATCCCTCTGTATAAAAAATCTTTTTTCTGTCCCCAGCATGATATTTTCTTCGGCTGACATGACATCCACAAGTTTAAAATGCTGGTAAATCATGCCTATGCCGTACCCGATGGCATCTTTGGGAGATTTAAACCGGACCGGTTTGGAGTGTATGAGTATATCTCCGCTGTCCGGTGTGTAGACGCCTGACAACATGTTCATCAGCGTGCTCTTGCCTGCGCCGTTCTCGCCGAGAAGGGCGTATATCTCGCCCTTCTCAACGTGAAAATCTATGGCATCATTGGCAATGACATCGCCGAAGCGTTTTGTCAACCCTCGTGTCTGTAAATATGGGGTTTCAGTTGCCGCCATGGTGTCAGTTTGTCTGAAGTTTTCCGATGACACCGTCAACGAACCAGTTCATGCCGAGCATTTCCTGATCAGACAACATGGCACCTGCTTTTACTACTGTCAAGCCTTTCTGGTCTTTCAAAGGACCGTTAAAGACGTCAAAATCAGTCTTTATGATCTTTTCTTTCATCTCTTCGACCTTTTCTTTAGCGCCTTCAGGAGCGTTCTCAGTCAAAGGAGCAAGAGCGATGATACCGTCTTCAAGTCCTCCCCAGTAGCTTTCAGCTTTCCAGGTGTTGTCCATGGCTTTTTCTATCTGGTCGATAAAATAGGGGCCCCAGGTCCATACAGGAGCTGTCATATATGCTTTGGGGGCCATGGAGTACATGTCAGAGTTGTAACCTATGGAGAATGCGCCTCTCATCTCTGCAGCCTGCTGAGGTCCAGCTGTGTCCTGATGCTGTGTTATGATGTCGCAGCCTTCATCAAGAAGAGCCTTGGCGGCTTCTGTCTCTTTGCCGGGATCATACCATGTATGTGTCCATGTGACATAGACTTTGGCATCGGGGTTTACAGCCTGCACACCCAGTGTAAAGGCATTGATGCCTCTGATGACTTCAGGGATCTCATAAGCGGCCACGTAACCGATCATGTTGTTTTTTGTCTTCATACCTGCAACGATACCTGAAAGATACCTTGCCTGGTACATCCTGCCGAAATAGTTGCCCATGTTTTCAGTCATCTTGTAACCTGAACAGTGCAGGAACTTGATCTCAGGGAATTCCTTGGAGACTTCCTCTACATAATCCATATAACCGAAACTGCCGGCGAAGATGATCTTTGCGCCCTGGTCTATCATATTTCTGATGACATCTTTTACTTCGGGACCTTCAGGCACATTTTCCTTATAGATGGTCTTGATGCCCAGTTCTTTTTCCACCATGAGACGTCCCTTGTCCTGTGCGAAGGTCCATCCGTGGTCACCTACAGGTCCGATGTAGATAAAACCTGCGACCATATCAGTCTTTGATGCCCCGCCTGCGCATCCGCTCAGCAGGAAAGACGCTGTAAGAACCAGCGCTACAATAAATAACAGTCTTTTCATACTACCCCCCTTTGATTGAGTTATTGAAAGACTATACCATCAGGCCCCAGTTTCTTTATGACGGCAAGAGATTCCACAATATAACCTTTATTACGCAATCTGTTTCCGCCATCCTGGAAACCTTTTTCAATCACAGCCGCAATACCCGCCAGCCGGGCTCCGGCCTTTTCTATGATCTCGGCAAGGGCGAAAGCCGCATTGCCGGAAGCAAGGAAATCATCTACGATAAGGATGTCTTCTCCCTTTGAGATATAATCGGAAGAGACCACCATCTTGTATTCACTCTTTTTTGTAAAAGAAAAACAGGATGCGGAAACAGTACCGGCGGTCATGGTGGAAGGCTGCTGTTTTTTTGCGAAAACAGCAGGCACTTGAAGGAAATAACCCGCCATGACAGCTACTGCGATGCCGGAGGATTCCACTGTGAGTATCTTGTCGATATGTATCCCCTGAAAACGTCTGCTGATCTCGGCGCCGATCTCTCTGATTAGAAGAGGATCTATCTGGTGGTTGAGAAAGCTGTCCACTTTCAATATGTTTTCTGAAACGACCTTTCCGTCATTTTGTATCCGGTCTTTGAGTAGTTTCATTAAAACCACCTGTTTTTTATATTCTCAATAATATAAGAACAATGTTTAATTTCAAGGTACAAACATCTTTTGAGTCTTTATGGAGCTGAGGGGGCTCGAACCCCTGGCCTGTTGATTGCGAACCA
>CAZGIO010000208.1:0-2635 GCA_964525975.1 uncultured bacterium | reverse complement strand
CCCTTCGGGATATTCCACCTCGTGAAGTTCATAACCTCAGCCTGCGGATTACGCCCCCGCGGACATCACCCTTATAAAGGGAAGGGTATTCACCTTCGCGTGTCACATCGCGAAAATACGCGCGCTCGGGGTCCCCAAAAAATTACGTTCCACATATTATATCTCTTTCTAGTAATTTTTAGGGGTGAACTTAAGCTCATAAAAACCATTTGCCTTGATGAAGGAAAATGGATTACGCCACCGCGGACATCACCCTTGATGAAAACGGAGCGTTGAAAAATATATGCCCGAATGAATATATGGCGCAGTAAATCATTGTCATGGAATAAAAAAAGCGCGCGGTGGTCACCGCGCGCCTAATGGGATCATCAGAGGCCGAGACGGGTAAATATCTTATCCACGTTCCTTACGTGATATTTGTAGTCAAAGGCCTTTTCTATCTCTTCATCTGTGAAATACTTTTTAAACTCTTCATCTTCAAACAGGACATCCTTGAAGGGTTTTCCCTCTTTCCACACGCGCATGGCGTTTCTCTGTACCAGAGCGTAAGAATCTTCCCTGGTGACGCCTTTCTGTGTGAGCTGCAGGAGGAAATACTGGGAGAAGACAAGACCCTGCATCTTTTCAAGGTTTGTCATCATGTTGTCGGGATAGACAGACATCTCGCTGATGACATATGTCATCTTGTCCAGTATGTAATCCAGTGCTATGGTGCTGTCGGGGAGGATCACTCTTTCCACTGAAGAGTGTGAGATGTCCCGTTCGTGCCAAAGTGCCACGTTGTCCATGGCGGCGATTGAGTTGGAGCGTATAAGCCTTGCCATGACGCTTACCCTTTCCCCGATGATGGGATTGCGCTTGTGGGGCATAGCTGACGAGCCTTTCTGGCCTTTCTTGAAAGGTTCTTCCACTTCAAGCACTTCTGTCTTCTGAAGCGCGCGGAGTTCAGTGGCCATCTTGTCCAGGGTTGAAGCCAGCACCGCAAGAACCGTCATGAAATAGGCGTATCTGTCACGCTGTACGATCTGGTTTGAAACCGGCGCGTTTTTCAGTCCCAGTTTTTCGCAGACTTCTTCTTCTATCTCAGGTTCAATGTTGGCGAATGTGCCCACTGCGCCGGAGATCTTGCCCACGCTTACTTCATCAGCGGCATGTTTCAGACGCTCAAGATTGCGTTTCATCTCCTCATACCAGATTGCCAGTTTAAGCCCGAATGTAATGGGTTCAGCGTGAATGCCGTGAGATCTTCCGATCATCAATGTGTACTTATGTTCCTTAGCGCGCTTTCCCAGAGCGTTTATCAGTTTTTCCGTCTCATCGATAAGCAGTCCCGCCGCTTCTTTCATGAGCATGCCGTTGGCTGTGTCCAGCATATCCGAGGATGTCATTCCCCAGTGGATGAACCTGCTGTCATCGCCCACATACTCGGCAATGCTTGTGAGGAAAGCTATAACATCATGATTTGTGATCTTTTCAATCTCTTTTACCCGTTCAATATCGAAATCCGCTTTTTCAAGGATCACTTTCAGGCTTTCATCGGGAATAACTCCGCGCCTGTTCCATGCCTCGCATACGGCAAGTTCCACTTCAAGCCATTTACGCAGTTTATTTTCTTCGGTCCAGACTGAACCCATTCTTTCCCTGGTATATCTTGATATCATAAATCCCCCTTTTCTTTCGAAATGAGTATATTGCATACATGGGGCTTTTGCAACTTTTTCCTGTTTTCAGCTTGACTTAAACCGGCATTATGCGGTATCTGTGAAACATGATCTGGAAAAACATGAAATAATACTAAAAGGCTATTGAAAAATATGTCTTGAAAACTTAAATTTATACTATAAACAAAGTATGTGAATACGATGGTCATGAACATTAAAAATATACAACAACCGCGCGCCGGATTTCCTCCTCCGGAAATATCCCTCCCGGCACGCATCTAAAGCCCCGTTCCCCCGGGGCTTTTTCTATGACGGGCTTCATCGGCTCGACCGGCTGCCCCTGCATCCCTCAGTATATTTTCGCACTTGTCATGGAACAAAATCATAACCGGAGATGTTAGAATATTGAAAAATGTTACGGTCTCCATAATTTTTCCACAATTGAGATGTAACATGTGTCCAAGGAGAGCGTATTACTATGCATATGGCGCTGACCGCACGTCCAGTCAGGAGGAGCAATGGATTGTGAAACACGCAAGACCATCATGGATGCCGCGCTGAGATTGTTTTCTGAGCATGGCTATGATGCCACTCCCATTTCCCGTATTGCAGTTGAGGCGGGAGTAGGGAAATCCCTGATCTACCATTATTTCAGAAAAAAAAGTGATATGCTTGATGAGATAGTGGATGAGTTTTTCCGGATGCTGAAAAACGTGAGAAAAGAGTTTATAAAATTGATGGAGCATGAAGACGCCCGGAGAGATATTCTTATGGATGAGATGGTGAGGACAAAACTCTTACGGTCCGAACCCTATCTGAAGATCATTTATACTGAACTGGGAACCAACGGCCGCCTCCGGGAGCGTTTTGCATGTTTTATGAAAAAGTGGACGGAAGGCATAGCTGAAAAACAGAAGCTGTCAGATGAGGCTGTCAGGAAAAGGCAGTTCGGATTTTTGATCATGTTTCTGACC
>CAZGIO010000207.1:0-2648 GCA_964525975.1 uncultured bacterium | reverse complement strand
AAAATATTACCGTTCGTCAGCCTATATTGCGTCTTGTCGGAATTGTGTTGAAAAATATCACCCTATGCCCTTATATTATATGGAGAGGTAAACAATATGGGAAAAATTATCAGGCTTTTTGCCATCGCTTTATTTATTACCGCTGTGGCGGCGTTTGTCACATCATATGCCGTTAAGTTGCATGTTGAAAAAGATCCCGGCAGTATAGATGATCTCTTTGAGATGCATAAAACTCAAGATTATGTGATCTCTCAAAAGACATATGAACAGTTTGATGATATCTTTCAATATCAGAACAGCTGCGCACGCTTCGTCTCATTAAATGACGGGTACATCGTTATTACACCCCCGGGAACAAAAGATGGTTATATAAAGACCGTGACAAAATATTCCGCTGATTTTCAAACGGCGGAAGAGATTGCCCTGGATTACGGCAGTAAGCCATTTCCGCATTATGAAAAAGCGGAACTTGTTACTGTCAAAAACGGCATCGGGCTCTACGACAGAGACAAGCACCGCATGTTTTTCTATAATAAAAACATGCGCTTTGTCTCCTGCTCTGATAACTTCAGCCAGTATGTTATTACCGGTTTTTATAAATCCCTCACAGGCCACTTCGGTTGGGTCTATACGGACTATAACAGGCATCTGATATTCAGGGAATTCACCGGAGAGCATAACGCCGTGCGTATGGTGCGCAGCGAGAAAGCCTGTATCTATATCACTTCGAAGTGCTGTAAAGTCCTGGAATCCCCGGGGCAGGTGCTCCTGAGATGCGATTATGATTTCATGCTCTTTGATAAACATAAAGGCGAGATACGAAAATTGAAGATCTTCGATGACAAAGAGAAATATTACTACCCCGCCGCTTTAAACGGAAAGCATGTATATTTCAGGACTTCCCGGGATGATAAAAAATCAATAGTGTTTAATATCAGGGAAAATATAAAAAGAAAGACAGATGAGAATCGCAAACTCATACAGATGACAGACGGAACAACACTGGAACCCTACGAAAAAGACGGCAAGTACCACATAGCTGTCTATATCAAGAACAGCTGAGCGCGTTTCTGCCGCTCAGCTGCTCCTCCTGCACAAGCCCCGGACTTACCCGCCGGGGCTCTCTTTATTAATAGAAGCAGCAGTTGATAAAATATCTATTTCAGATATATTCTTTTTGTTGGTTTTCTGTAATAAAACATATGGAGAAATAGATGAAAAAACTATTAACCGTTTTCCTGTTGTGCCTTACGCTGTCTGCCGCGGTTTACAGTGAAGGGATCTACATCGGAGGCGCTCTGGGTAACGCCGAATTGAACAGCGACAGACAGATCTATGACAACGGAGTCAATGACGATTATCCTGACTTTAACGCAGGGGAAAGTTATCATACATCTGGTCCCGTCTACCGTATCTTCGCGGGAAAAGAGATCTTCAGGACCGGAAAAGGACTTGCAGCCGCTTCGCTCCATGCCTCCCTGGGTATTGAAGGCGGGTACACGAGGCTGGGCAGCTTCGACATAAATACCACGTACAATAATCTTCTCGCCGGCGCTTCAAACGGATACAGGACACTGGATGAATACGCATGGGACTTTACCCTGAAAGGTACACTCTGGCTCGGCACCAAATACGCTTTCGCTCGTATAGGCTACGCTTTCTTCCATGGGACATATATTCAGGAAGGACTGAGAAACCCTGATCTGCCAGATGTCTATCCCGAAAAACATACATACAATTATACCGACATCAGGCCTGTCTACGCTTTCGGAGTGGGAAAAGGCTTCTTCGGCGTCGGCGATGTCTACATGGAAATCATGGTTATCGACGGGAAACTCGCTGAAGATAAATCATGGTCGACTGGTGAATGGAGGACAGAGGCGCCAGATGACCTCTACGGGGCCGCCTGCATGACCGGAGGGATAAGACTCTATCTGTTCTGATATGTTTATAAAAACAAATGTGTGAAGGGCCGCATAAGCGGCCCTTTTTTATGCTTACTGCTGATGCAGATGGATGTCCATCTGCGGAAATGGTATGTTCAGATTGTAATCTTTAAATCGTTTGTAGACTTTCTCGTTCATGTCAAAGAAGACGCCCCAGTAATCGCCGGTGTTTACCCATACCCGGACGGCGAAATTCACAGAACTGTCACCCAGCTCCACAAGGCCCATGAATGGTTCCGGATCTGTGTGAATCCGCGTGTCCTCCGCGATGAAGTCGGCAATGGCCTTTTTGAAATTCTCCACATCGTCACCGTATGCCATGCCGAATTTCCAGTCCACCCGGCGCGTGTTTTCTTTCGTGTAGTTGATCAGGTCCGCATTGGCCAACGGCCCGTTGGGGATGATAATTATCTTATTATCCACCGTGGTGAGCATCGTGGTGAATATGGTGATGGCTTTCACCGTGCCCGAATGGCCCTGCGCCTGTATGTAGTCGCCCACGTTGAAAGGACGGAAGATGAGTATGATGAATCCTCCGGCAAAATTCTGCAGCGTGCCTGATAACGCCATGCCTATGGCCAGTCCCGCGGCGCCAAGCAGCGCGATGAACGATGTCATCTGTATGCCCACCATGCCCATGACGCTGATGATCAGCAGTATGCGCAGCGTGGTGCCGATGAGGCTTGAGACAAAAGGCACAAG
>CAZGIO010000206.1:0-2739 GCA_964525975.1 uncultured bacterium | reverse complement strand
TCTGCAGGCTGAAGGTTCGACTCCTTTCGGGCATATAAAGCGTGGGGAAATGATGAAAAAAAGGAAATACAGAGGGTTATTAGCCTTCATTATACTTATTCTCGCATTCGTGGGCGCATATCTTTACTTTGACAGGGAAGATGTCTCCCGTTATTTCCCCGCGGATACGGCATTTGTACTGCGGGTCAATGACTTCAAACCGTTCCTGACACTGGATTCTCCTCTGATACAGGATAAGACCCGGCCCCTGAGACAGCTTAAATTTTTAAAGTATCTGCCTTCGAAAGATTTTTATCTTGTGCGGGGCAGATCGGGGCACAACTATATCTTTGTTAAACTCTCTTTTTTCGCACGCTTTCTCAAAAGATACGGCCAAGTGGAAAAAAATATTTTCTGTGTCACAGACGACGAAGACTTTATACTGGACAGTCTCATGGCTCCGGGAGAGGTCATGGGCATGACTTCACAGAGGGGGGATGCCTCGTTTGTGATAGCAGCCGACGGATTACTGGACGAAGCTCTTCCTGAGGGAAGCGCCGTGTACGGCACCATAAATGTGAAGAAGCAGATCAATACACTGTCTGTGGATTACAGGGCTGCTTATGAAGGCAGCAGCTGCAGGACAGGAGATGCGCGGAAGCTGGAGGAGCATATACCCCACCGTCCCGGACTTATGCTTAAAATCGATATCGACGGGATAGAGGGACGTTACAGTGAGCTGAGAAGACTTGTTTCAGGCACAGGCATGTTCCGCAGTTTTTTAAATTTCAAGAAAAAGATATTTGAAAAGACAGGTATAGACATAGAGACTGAGACAATGCCCCTCATAGACATGGGTATGATAGCAGGTGTCTTCAATGATGATGATTACTTTTTATTCTGCACTTCACATGACGCTGTAGAAAGCATGGAGAAGTTTGAGGCGAAACTGACAGAGCGTTATCCCCTGAGATTCTCATATATTGAAAAGGATAATATAACATATAAGACCATGGAGATAACGGGAATAGCCGGCGTCCTGGCGAGAAGTATCATGGGGGAGAAGCTGGATAAGATAAAAAAACCTTTTTATGCTGTAAAAGACGGCAGCATGTTTGTCTTTGACAGAGAAAAAAACATGCGTTTTTTTCTTGCTGAGACACCGTTTGATAAAAACAGGAAGCAGGAAGACATGGTCATGGAAAATTTCATGAGAAGTTCACATCTTGCGATCTATGCAGACGCCCGTTTTTTAGGATCCGTGATGGATGATGAAGTGATAAAAGAAAATATCTCCGCTGTATCAGCTAATGCTGTATTGCAGGGAGATGAGATAAATGGGAGGATTTTGTTTAAATTGAAGAGAAATTATCACATGGAGGAGAATTTATGAAGATTTTGGTTTTGAATTCAGGCAGTTCATCTATCAAGTTCCAGTTTCTTAACATGGAGACAAAGGCAGTGATGCTGAAAGGACTTATTGAGAGGATAGGATTGGAAGATTCTGTGATATCATGGAGATCCAATGGTGAAAAAAAGAAGAAGATCATGGATATACCGGTCCATAAACGAGGGCTTGAGATGATACTTTCAATACTTGCCGATGAAAAAGAAGGTGTGATCAAATCGTATGAAGAGATCGACGCCGTGGGGCACCGTTACGTCCACGGAGGAGAACTTATCAAGAAGTCGACACTTGTGTCAATGGAGGATGTGAACAGCCTTGAAGAACTGAACAAACTTGCGCCCCTCCACAACCCCCATAACCTGGTGGGTGTGAAAGCCATGATGGAGCTTATTCCCGGCATTCCCAACGTCATCGTGTTTGACACTTCTTTTCATGCTGATATGCCGGAAAAAGCTTATATTTATTCTCTTCCTTACGAATTGTATGAAAAATACGGCATCAGAAGATACGGTTTCCACGGCACTTCCCATAAATATGTCTCCAGGGAAGCTGCGTCCATGATGGGCAGACCCCTTGAAGAACTAAAGATCATCACGTGTCACATGGGTAACGGCACATCTTTCAGCGCCGTGGAGAAAGGGCGCTCAGTGGACACATCACTGGGATTTTCCACCATGTGCGGTATACCAATGGGCACGCGCGCGGGGGATTTCGACCCCGGTATCATCACACATCTTATGGAATCTGAAGGATTTACTCCGGAGGATATACATGAGATGATATACAAAAAAAGCGGGATGTTCGGAGTATCCGGTATTTCAAGCGACATGCGCGACGTGGAAAAAGGCGCAGAGATGGGCGACAAGAGGGCTCAGCTGGCTCTGGACCTGGTCCATTATAACGCAAGGAAGTATATAGGTTCTTATATGGCTGCCATGAACGGCTGCGACGCAGTGGTGTTCACGGCCGGTATCGGGGAAAACGGATGGGAATCCAGAGAAGAGATATGCTCAGGACTTACAGCCCTCGGCATTGAGATAGACGTTGAGAAAAATAAGGTCAGAGGGGAAAGACTGGAGATATCCACACCGGGATCAAAAGTGAAAGTCTTTGTTATCCCGACTAATGAAGAGCTTATGATCGCCCAGGATACACTTGAGCTTGTAAAAGGGAACGAATAAGGAGGCAGATATGTCTGATTATAAAAAAATTGACAAACGCTTTGAAGAATGGCAGGAAACAACACTTAAAAAGGTCATAGACAGGTTTCCGGAAAGAAAAGAGACTTTTGTCACAGGCTCTGATATAGAGACTGAAAGAGTGTACAAGCCTGAGAAGAAGATCGAAGAAGA
>CAZGIO010000205.1:0-2742 GCA_964525975.1 uncultured bacterium | reverse complement strand
GAGCTTCTTAAGTTCACTGTCGCTAATCTCATGATTCTTCTCTTTGATCTTATTGTGGACAAACTTATATTGGAATTTATTATTGTTGTCATAATTTATCTTTGCTTTGAAGTATATCTCAGCTTCACCAGCTTTCCTGGCAGCGGGTTCTTCAACAGCTTTCATCGCCTGACGGGGTTCGGGAACGGCGGTTTCCGCTTCTCCTTCGGGGAATCTTGCTCCGCACACCATGCAGAACTTTGCGTTTTCCATATTCTCAAAACCGCACTCAGGGCAGGTCCTTCCGGCCTTTTCCTCCTCGGCTTCAAGGGGGGTCCCGCATCCAAGGCAGAATTTAGCTATGCCTGGATTGACAAATCCGCAATTCTCACATTTTCTTCCTTCGGGCTCAGCCCCGGGAGTCTCAACAGATTCCTTATCAGGCACTTCGCTGAAGCTCATATACTGGACTTCTTCCTCATGTCCGATATTCAAAGCATCTGCATCCTCGTCCGCTTCCCGGGCGGGAGCCTCTTTTTCAGGCTGCGGCTCCGGTTCTGCAGGGGCGGGTTCAATATGATCCATCACAGGGGGCTTGAATTCAGCAACATGATCCGGTGTTTCAGGCACACTGACTGTTCCCTTCTCCTCCTGGTAAAAATGATTTTCTATGGTCGAAGTATCTTCGTCATAACTGATCTCTTCTTCGATAAACTCATCATCCTCGTCAAGTATCTCCTCGACTTCTTCCTCATGCCCGAAGATCTGCGGTGCCGCCTCTTCAAAGACTGTCGACTTCAGATCCGGACTCTGGGGTACGTTTGAGATAATCATCTCTTCCGGGGGAGCTTCAGCCTTATGAGTCTGAGCTGTTCCGCAGTGGGGGCATGTATCCTCATCCGCAAGCATCTTCTTGCCGCATTTGATACAGCTTTTCGTTTCCAACTCAAATCCGCAATATTCGCATACATAGCCGTTTTCTGTTTCAATGTCAGCGCCGCATTGCGGGCAAATATAATATGACATATCTCCTCCTGTTTACAGTCCGGACCGGGATTTATACTGCCAATAGACCTCAAGAGTATAAAACACCGTAAAAAACGCTCCCACGGCGATCTTTATAGCCATGGGTATAAAATCCTGTAAAACCAGCACTGTATCAATGATCAAATTCCATCCGAAGATCAGTACAAGAATGTATATGAACCCTTTTTTTAACTGTGATAATAGCTGCTCATCAATTTCTGTTTTTTTCAGAGCGGAAACCGTGAACAGATATAATAATATATAAAGTATTAACTGAATAAAAACTTTAAATTCCATATAAATACTATACTCCTCCTGAAATAATTGTCAAATAATTATTAATATGCTTACACATCCGCGATCACTGTTTTCTCAACCCTCATATGGGCCATTCAATGCTCTTTATGGAGTTCTTCCCATAATCTGAACATCTCTTCTATCCTGTTTTCAGCATCCACTTTCTCGTCATGCAGTTCCTGCAGCTTTTTCAGGTCTGAAGTCTGTTCCATGGCTTTTTCAAGGCCTGATATTTCCTCTTCTGTCCTGGAAATATCATTTTCCAGTTCCCTGATGCGGCTGAAACGTTTCTTCTCCCGGTTTTTCCGTTTTTTTTCAAGTTCATATCCGGTCTGCTCAACGTTTTTATTCCCACCTGCGCCGTCTGTTTCCACCAGGTCAAAAACAGCAATATCATCGGAAAGCACACAACCCTCTTTCCCCACATTGAGGAACTTGTCCGCCGCCTGCCGGAGAAAATAACGGTCATGTGATACCAGCAGGACAGTGCCTTTGAAAGACTTGAGGCCCTTTTCAAGCACGGTTATGAATTCCATGTCCAGATGGTTTGTGGGTTCATCCATCAGAATGACATTGGGCTCTTCCAGCACCATGGTAAGAAGCCTGAACCTTGATCTTTCACCGCCGCTCAGTTCGCCGGTGATTCTAAATGCATCATCGCCGCTGAAGTAAAATCGCCCAAGGGCTTCTCTCGCCTGAAACTCATCCAGTCCGTAATACCTGTTAAGGTATCCGGTCATGGAGACTTCATCATTCTGAAGTGTGAGTTCCTGGTCAAAATAGGCCACTCTCACATTATGTCCCCACCTGACACCCCTCTGTTCTTCCCTCAAAGCTCTCAGGAGACTGGTTTTACCTGTTCCATTAGGTCCGGATATACCCAAGCATTCTCCTCTTTTTAATGATAGTTTTTTTAGCTTATACAGATCCATCACCTGCAGGTCATCCACTTCCAGTACATCAAACCCGCTGGGGCTTCCTCCGTTAAAATCCAGCTTCAGCCTGTATTCCATCTCAATGGGTTTGTTGATCACAGACATGCGGGCAAGGGCCTTTTCCCTGCTTGCCGCCATTGTGGACCTGTTTCCTGATTTGTATTTCCTTATATACTCCTCAAGAGCCCTGGCTTTCTTCATCTGCATATCGTAGACTTTTCTGCGGTGTTCCATATCCGCCTCTTTCTGGCGAATATAATCTGAATAATTTCCCCGGAAGAACGTGATCTCGCCCCCTTCCAGTTCATATACACCATGAGCTGCTCTATCCATGAGATAACGGTCATGGGATACCAGAAGCACAGCTCCTTCAAACTCGTTTAAATAATTGCCCAGCCAGCGTACAGAGTTTATATCAAGATGGTTAGTGGGTTCATCAAGAAGAAGGACATAATTGCACCAGCCTTCTGGAGCATTCCAATTGCCCTGATCGATTCTGGAGAAA
>CAZGIO010000204.1:0-2745 GCA_964525975.1 uncultured bacterium | reverse complement strand
CTGTCAAGGTCGATGGACTCGTCAAATATGGTCTCTCTCACCGGAAGAGGAAAAAAACTGTCACATGGAGATGTTGTGAGCTGTGTATCGGGGTTATAGTACCGGATCTCCTCGATATCATTATCCCAGAAGACTATCCTTTGGGGCAATGTCTCAACGGGAACAAAGACATCCACTATATCACCGCGAACGGCAAACTGTCCGGGATAACGCGCCTCATAAACCCGTTCATATCCCATGCGTACCAGTTTTCTGATAAACTCCTCATGGGGCACTGTCATCCCCGGTCTATACCGGCACAGGTATTTTTCATACAGATCCATGGGGCCTATTTTCTGAAACAAAGCCATGACAGAGGTGACCATGATAGAAACCCCGCCTGTCATAAAGCGCATCAGAGCGTCAAAACGCTCTGCAACCTTATATTTATCTGTGTAAAATGGTTCAAAGGGAAGAATCTCCCAAGGAGAAAACAGCGCAGCCGAAGGCATGATCTCACTAAAATCCATGGCATCATCAATATCATCAAAAACAAGGAGCAGGGGTTTCTCTCCCCTGCCCTTGATCAGATTTTTCAGATGTCCCAGCGTGACTACTTCACTCATAATGCAGCTGGACGATTATTTATTTGCTTTCATAAAGATATATCGTTTTATTTTTCTGGTGGAAGTCTTGGGAAATTCCTCTTTCCGCAGTGTGACTTTTGTCACCCTTTTATACTTGGCAAGCTTGCCATTGTAGTGTTCTATATCTTTTCGAATGAGATCCAGCACCTGTTCTTCATCATCGGGATCAAAGTCTTTATTCTCCCGGGCCCATGTTTCAATATGTTCAATACTTGGATAGACAATTGCCTCAGGCTGATCGATCCCCACGATGAGTATCTCTTCGATATAATCTGATTCCATAAGGATATCTTCGATCTCCTCGGGGTAGATGTTCTTCCCCCCTTTGGATACGATGACGTTTTTCAGTCTGCCTTTTATATTGATACGGCCTTTCTCATCCAGGTATCCGAAATCTCCTGTATAGAACCATCCTCTTTTCAGCACTTCTGATGTTTTATCCGGTTCCTTGTAATAACCCTTCATCACATTATCTCCCCGGACCACTATCTCTCCGATACCGGTCTCATCGGGGTTAAATATCCTAACTTTTATACCGTCAAGAGGCTGACCCACCGATATAAAATCGATATCCCGGGGATCAACAACGGATAGCACCGGTGAGGTCTCAGTGAGTCCGTACCCGTGGAGCACGGGAATCCCAAGCAGATAAAAAAATCGGTTGATATGGGGAGGCAGAGCCGCCCCTCCAGCTACAAAATATTCGATCTTGTCAAATCCCGCCTGTTTTAGAAGAGGCATGAATATTTTTTTCGTCCCGTTTGGAGATTTATCAAACTTCCGCTTCATCTTTCCCGCAAGGAGCAGTGATTTTATCAATGCTTTCTTAGGGCCTTTTATGGAAGCGATACTTTTAACGATATTATCATACATCTTTTCGAAAATCAGCGGGACACCTATCATCTTTGTGATGCCCACGTCCTTCATGCTTCTGATTATGTCTCTTGAAAGGAATGACGGGCAGAACGTGATAAGGGTACCTGTAGAGACCGGAGTAAGGAACCCCGCGGTACCTTCATAAGCATGATGAAGCGGAAGTATGGAAAGCATCTTGTCCTCGGGGCTTATAGTGAGTCTTTTATTGATGGCTTCCACATTTGCTATAAGGTTCCTGTGGGTAAGTATAACCCCTTTTGTCTTCCCGGTGGTCCCCGATGTATACAGGAACTGAGCCGGAGATTCCGGGTCTATCTCCGGAAGCTCATGCTGCATCTCAACATTTTCAGTAATAAGATAGATATTATCTTCGGTCCCTGTGGTCAAAGAAAAAAGGTGTTTCAGACTCCGAACCTGTTTACGGATCTTTTCCATAGAGGGAATGAACTTGTCATCGGCAAAGATGACCTTCATCTCTGAATCTTCGATGATATGCTGGATCTCGCCTTCCTTCAGAAGCCTGTCCACAGGCACAGCGGTATAACCGTTCATCTGGCATCCCATGTAAGCGATGACCCATTCCGGGCTGTTGATGCCTAATATTCCCACTCTGTCACCTTGTTCAAGGCCGAGGCTTTTCATATAAGCTGCCAGTTTTCTTGAAAGTTCGGAAAAACGTTCAAAAGTAACTGTATAATACTCTTTGCCGCGCAGTGTCTGGAGCGCAGCTGAATTTCCCCGTTTATCAGCACTGTTCAACAGTAAATCTCTAACAGTTTTCATAATATAACGTTCTTTCTCCCTTCTGCTTCACTATAAAATATCTTAAATATCTTATTGAATCCCGCCAGTCCCAGTATCTTATCTATCTTAGCGGAAGGATTGATCAACACAAGTTCTCCCTTACGGCTGTTGAGGATAGACCTGGCAGTGAGAAAGGAACCCATTCCGGCGCTGTCTATGTAGTCCACCTGTGCAAGGTCAAATATAACGTAAATAAGATTCTTCGACAGCAGCTCGGTTTTAATAAGGTTGACTATGGCAGGTTCATCATTGACATTCAGGCTGCCGGAAAACCTTACAATAGCGATCTTTTCTTCAGTGTAACATTCGATCTTAAACTCCATCTTCCCCCCCCTGCTCAAGATTTTTTATCATAATAAGTCTTGTTCCTTTACTTGAGAAGTCATATTCCACACTGTTCATAAGCTTCCTGATGAGAAATATGCCTCTCCCGCCAGGT
>CAZGIO010000203.1:0-2790 GCA_964525975.1 uncultured bacterium | reverse complement strand
ATCGGCGGAAAAAGACTTCTCGGCCAGGGTGTTTGCAGAAAATAACAGTCTGCTAAGTTCCATCATACCGGGATTTGAAGGGCCTGTTGACAAAGGTGCATTGATGTTCTTTATCACAAACGGGGAGCAGGCGGAGAAACTTGAAGAATATCTGAAAAGCAGTGGCGAGGCTCAGGAGCTTACGAGAATATATCCCGCTGATTTCTGGCTGGGATTCTGAAAATATCAGGGCCGGGGTCTCTCCCCGGCCTTGAGGATATCACTGATCACACGGGACACTTCATTTGCAGTGAAAGGTTTGGGCAGTATTCCTGAAAAACCGTAAGACTTATAAGAAGACATTACCGGATTGTTTGAATAACCGCTTGAGGCTATGAGTTTGATGTTTTTATCCAGCTTCAGCATCTCACGGGCGGTGTCTTCACCGCTTTTATCACCGGGCAGTATAAGATCCAGAACAGCGCCATGGAACGGGTTCCCTTCCCCCAGGGATGTACGCACCAGTTCAATGGCCCGGGATGAATTTTCCGCGGTAGTTACGTCAAACCCCAGGTGATCCAGGATCGTACCTAACACTTCCAGTATGCTGGGTTCGTCATCAAGGACAAGGATTCTTTTTGAATCGACTCTTTTAAGAGGAGGGGCTTTTTCTTTCTTTTTAGTGCCTGGGTTTTGTTCTCCCGAAGCCGGGAGATATATGTTGAAAGTCGTTCCTTTTCCCGGTGTCGATGAAAAAGTGATAGTGCCTCCGTGCCTTTTTACGATGGAAAATGAAGTGGGAAGGCCAAGCCCTGTACCCTCGGGTTTCGTTGTGAAAAACGGGTCGAATATTGTGTTATGATCAGACTTTGGTATGCCTTTTCCAGTATCGGAGATGGAGACGATGACATAATCTCCCGGGTGGAGGTTCATCTCGTTCTTTTCAGGGAGTTTATCATTGATGCAAGATATAGTGAGCTTTCCATTGCCGTCCATGGCTTGTATGGCGTTGATGATGATATTATTGAACACCTGATTTATCTGGTTGGGGTCGATATCACTGTTAGTGAAATCATCATGTATGTTATAAACGGCTTTCACCGCTGAGCCTCTGAGAAGGAATACCGCTGATTCCTTCAGCAGTTCCGCGATGGATACAGTCTCTTTAACGGGAGCTCCTCCTTTGGAGAACGTGAGAAGCTGGCGAGTGAGTCCCTTGGCGCGTTCCACGGCGGACAGCGCTTCGGAAATATGCCGTTTTACCATATCGGGTTTGTTGATGAGAGAAGCCAGGGAAAGGTTGCCGGAGATGGCAGTCAGTATATTATTGAAATCATGGGCTATACCTCCTGCGAGAAGTCCCAGTGATTCCAGTTTCTGGTTTTTAATGAGTTCGTTTTCCATGGTGATCTGATTGGTCATATCTGAACCTATGATGATGAAATAATCATCGATCTCAGGAAGAGAGATATGCTTGATGGCGGCATCGATTATCCTCGTGGAACCGTCTTTGGCGATGATGTTGAAACGTCTTGTGTTGATGTCGTTGCTGTTATCACGGAATGCCGAATCAAACATCTTTTTCATGATCCTGCTGCCTGCTTTGTTTCCCGTAAGGAGCTTATCCCAGGGATCGGGCAGGAGTTTCACCTCGGTAAAGCTGTAGCCGGTTATCATCTCTGCGGCTTTATTCCAGAGATTTATGTTCAAATCGGCGTCTGCGGCGCAGATGAGGAGTCCTGTATTATCGATGATAGTCTCTCTGAACTTGCCCAGCCTTATGATGGATCTTTCTTTCATATGAAGGTCATCCACATCACGGACCAGCCCCTCAACATACAACTTTTCGCCGGTATCTCCGGAATATATGGTGTGTGCATTGATGGAACACCATTTATCCGTCCCTTCCTTTGTTGTCACCAGGGCCCGGAACACATTGAGCTTGTGCTCATTCAGTATTTTCGTGTGGATGGACTCTCTGCTTGTTTGATGAGAGAGAAGCGAGAATATGTTTTTGCCTATGAGCTCATCGGGAGTGAATCCCAGGAGCTCTTCACAGCGCGGAGAGACGATGATGATGTTCCCATCGAGGCTGGCACGGAAGAATATGTCAGTGAGGTTATTGAAGAGTTCCTTATAGAGCTGTTCGCTTTGAGTGAGAGCGGACAACGCCTGATTCAGTTCCTTTGTCTTTTTTCTGACTTTTTTATTCAGGGCGTAATTAAAACCTGAGAGGATGCCGATGAGGAGGAGACCTGATATGAGAATGTAAAGGGAGGCTTTCCAGAACTCAGGGAGTCCCAGGGGCGCTCCTGTCCATTTCTCGGAGATCGTCTTGAAACGGGAGGGCGGTATCTTTTCAAATCCAGATTCCACTTCCGTAAGAACGGCGATATTTTTTTTCAATGAACCTCTGTGAAAGTTTCCGGAATAGAGGTCAAAGGCTTTCTTGAACTCTTTGTTCAAATTAAGTTTTGAGATGTGAAAAATAGCAGGGGGTTCATCCACGGTAAATATCCTCACTTCTCCTCTTGCGGCGGCTTCGATGATGGCTTTATATGAGGAATATTCCACGATCGTGTCGATGCCCTGGTCCCGGAGAAAGACGATGGAACTGTCGCCGCTTTTTGCGGCCACGGGAAATCCCTGAAGAGTCGAGATATCGGAAATGCCCTGTATGCTTTTGTGGATGAATACAGGGACGTTGATCTTCACATAGGGTTTGCCGTAGGCGAATGACTTTGCCCGTTCGGCGTTATAGAACATGGTGTCGATGATGTCATATTCACCGTCGCGGATCGCTTTCAGAGC
>CAZGIO010000202.1:0-2796 GCA_964525975.1 uncultured bacterium | reverse complement strand
GGAACCGGGATAACCAGCTTTTTTCTAAAAGATGATCTGGGGGAAATTACCCTGACAAACACATAGATAGTGCTGTTTCCTCTTTCTTTTTCAGGCACCAGAGAGAGCCAATATTCCCCTTTCCGTGCAAAACCCGCATATGTCCCCTTTATTGACAATGAGACAGACATCGACTCTCTGTCGCCGCTGCCCCGTTTATCTACGTGGTGTCCCTCTGTCACGGGGAAATCCATCTTTTTACTGATACTCTCAGTGTCTTTCGACATCCCCGTGAACAGCAGTTTCCTGCTGGCAAAATAAAATAGCATCAGACTATCTTTTCCTGCTATGGGAAACATGATATTTTCAGAAACATACTCCATGATCTCACTTCTGTTCATCTTATTGAATGCGGGGATGGTGTCAGGAAGCATGCCAGCTACTTTATTACCATCAATATCATATATCATGACCTTTTCTTCTGTCCCCATGTAAGTCAATACCAGTTTTCCCCCTGGTGTCACTGTCCCGCTGATGATGCTTCCCTTATCAAGGTAAAACTCATCCACATATTCCAGCTTACTGTCTTCAATGATCTCCAGGACGATCATCTTATTAAGGATATTATCTGCTATGTATAATCTGTCTCTGATCTTGCCCAACATGAACATACTTCCCTCGGAATATTCACCGGGGCCTTTGCCCTGGGCATCATATGTAAAAACAGTTGAGCCTTCGGGATCCAGTATCTTGATGGTCCACTTTCCCCCTGATGAATCACGGATTATCAGGTTGTTTCCCGAACAGACGGCATCTTCTATTGAAAGATCGTCCTTAAGTGCTATCTTCTCCGCACTTTCCAGCTTGTATTCCACTGTCTCATCGACACTTTCTTTTACACATCCTGTTAAGATTAAAATGACAGCTGCAACTGTTATCAGATAGGTCTTCATGCACAATCTCCTTTATATTAAGAGACACAGCATATATTTAAGTTGTTTCATATGATCATATAAAGAAAATAATCAGCTTATTTACCATATAATTCGTTTGCGCAGTCGGGGCATAAGCCATGTGTAAATGTGACATCTCCATGTTCCTTCATATATCCTTCCAGCTCCTGCCAGTAACCGTCATCATCTCTGATCTTCTTGCACCTGGAACATATGGGCAGCAGCCTCTTAAGCTGTTTGACTTCATCCAGAGTCTTTTTGAGTTTTATTTCCTGTCTTATTATCGTAAGATCATCCTCCACAAGATCTCTGAACTTTTCCATTATCATCTTATATTTTTCACCAAACACCCTTTTTTTATTGTCAAGTACACATATGGTCCCGAAGACAGCCCCGTCATCATATTGTACAGAATAACCCAGATAAGATATCATATTCAGTTCGATATCAGGATTGTTTTTCCACTGTTCTTCTTCAAGGGCATTATGGACTTCCAGTTTTTTTTTATTTCGTATTACATGTTCACAATAAAGCCCGCATTTTGGGCCGAAGCCGGCCCGTTCCCCTTTTTTATAGGGGTTCCCTCCGCTTTGGCTTGAGATAAAGACTTCTATCTCATCTTCATAGACTCGCATTATCAGGGCGGCTGGAATATCCATGATCTGCGCCAGAAGATCCAGTGTCTTCTGCCATTTATTTATCCGTTCAGCCGGTATTTCCAGATCCAAATGGCCGATATCATACATCTTTACCTTCCTGATATGCTTCTTGCGATGAGTATGCCATTTACACTTGCATGCATAAGTCCTCTTGTTATCCCGGCTCCGTCTCCTCCGGCATAAAGATTATCGATATTCGTGCGGAAGCTCTCATCCACTTTGACCCTGTTGCTGTAGAACTTCACTTCGATCCCGTACATGAGAGTCTCATCGCTTGCAAGCCCCGGGATCAGTTTATCAAGCGCTTCGATTGTCTCTTTTATATCCAGCATGGTCCTGTAGGGTATGGCATGGCCCAGGTCTCCCGGCTCAGCATCGTTCATGGTGGGAACTATGTTCCCCCTGCGTATGCGCTCCGCCGTTGTCCTACGCCCTCGTATAAAGTCTCCGAAACGCTGGACAAGTATCTTTCCGTCTGCAAGCATATTACCCAGTTCAGCCACTTTTTTCCCGTATTCAATGGGTTTGTTGAATGGATGGTCGAATTTATTGCTCACAAGCAGGGCAAAATTTGTGTTGTCGGATTTTTTATTTTTATATGAGTGCCCGTTCACCGTTGCCAGTTCACCGTCATAGTTCTCATTGGCCACAAAACCCGAAGGATTCTGGCAAAAAGTTCTGACCTTATCATCATATGTATCTGTATAATAGATAAGTTTCCCTTCAGACAGAGCTTCATTGATGTCCCGCATGATCTCGTTTTTCACTTCGATCCTGACACCTACATCCACCGGGTTCACGTCTGTCTCGATACCATGTGTCCTGCACATCTTCTTAAACCAGTGAGAACCTTCCCTCCCTACGGTGATGACCACGGAACGTGACGGGATATCCCCGTCTTTTGTCCTGACGCCAGTCACTTTTCCGTCCTCTATGATCAGGTCCTCAACAGGAGTGAGAAACCGCATCTCAACGCCTTTTTCCTCCATGTATTTCGGTACCCGGCCATAAACTTCATACGCCTGATCGGTCCCCAGGTGTTTGAGGGGGTAGTCTATAAGCCTGAGATTAGCCTGTATGGCTTTCAGTTTCAGTTCTGATATCAGCGTCTTGTCACTGATACCGTACGTGGTGGAATTTGCCCCGAATTTTTCATAATATTCGTCAAAGGCATCGCCGTGGCAGCTTCTTCTGAACTTTCTTTG
>CAZGIO010000201.1:0-2800 GCA_964525975.1 uncultured bacterium | reverse complement strand
GTTCACGTGTTTTAAAAGATATGAGCCTGCTACTGCGGGCGCCAGTATGAACAATATCATGGTGGATGATTCTTTGATCTTTATGGATTTGTGTTCCTTCCATGTGATGGAGGATTCCGTGGGGAAGCAGAGCAGGGTGAAGAAAGGCACGAAGATTGCGAGGTCGCCGTATAAAAGGCCCAGCAGTGATATGGCGAACATGCCGGAGCCGAAGCCCGCAGCGGAATAGATCAGCTGGCTCAGGAGTATGATGACGCCGATGATGATAAAGGCGTTCATGTCATTAAAGAGCGTCTGTTCTGCGAGGAACGTTTCCATATCAGACATCATAGCAGGTTGTAAGCCCATGGGAAAGTTTTTCTTTCTTTTGAATAGTTAAAATCAATAACAAGAAAATTGAATATTTGACTTGAATATGGTGAAATGATTATCTATAATATCATAGATATGCATTATAACATATGGAATGATATAGTGCAGGAAAGAGATATAAATGTGTGAGAACATGGAAAAAGTTATCAATGAAACCAAAGGTTATATAAAGCAAGTCCTTGATACAGATTTGACTTACAGAAAATGGGATCGTACAAATGAATTGAAACAATATCTGCGGCATAGGTATGTTTTTCATGAAGCCCGTTTAGCTAAGAGGAATTGCCTGTTTATCATTGATAGAAATAAAAACCATCTGACTCCGAAAGAGATAAAATCCGACACAATGGAATTAAGTAGATTGTTTAAAGGGAGTATTGTCTATATTACAGAGAGTGTAAAATCCTATATTCGGCAAAGATTAATACAAAACCAAATACAGTTTATCGTTCCCGGTAATCAGCTGTTTTTACCTGAATTTGGTTATGACCTGCGTGAATATTATAGAAGTAAAAACAAATCAACACAAACATTGACTCCCGCTGCTCTAAGTATTGTTTTGCTATTTCTGAATACAGGGGACGATTGTACTGTTTATACTTACAGTGATCTGATATCACTGTTGAATTACTCACCAATGACTATTTCACGTTCAGCGGCGGAGCTGGAGGTGAATGGCCTGGTAAAAATCGGAAAAAAAGGAAGAGAGAAAACATTATCATTCATTTTTGATAAGCACGACTTGTGGGAGAAAAAAATCAATCTGTTTCGTTCTCCTGTAATAAAACGCATATGGATTTTAAACAGCAATCATTATAATATTAAATCAGGGCTGCTTGCATTATCATTTCAGACAGAATTAGACAGACCTGATTATGATATCATAGCAGTACATGTAAAAAACTGGAAAAAGAGTGAGCAAAAAGCCCGTTCGCTGGAAGTGGATTCATATGTTGAAAATGCCACACAGGTGGAGTTATGGTCTTTTAATCCGGAATTATTTGCAAAAAATGGCATTGTTGACAACTATTCACTCTATCTGTCATTAATGAATGAAGTAAATGATGAGCGTATTCAGATCGCTCTTGATAGATTGATCGGTGATCACCAATGATATCAGGGTACCAAAAATTCAGAGATTATTTTAAAGATTATCCGGATGAATATGTTGTTATTGGCGGTGCTGCCTGCTCCATTTTATTTGATAGTCTTGGGTTGTCATTCAGAGCAACAAAAGATTTTGATTTAGTTATTGCGGTTAATCCTGTTAACCCGGATTTTATCAGAAAGGTGTGGGAATTTGTTAAAGCTGGTAAATATGACAATTGCAGCCGGGAAAAAGATAAAAATATTTATTATCGATTCAATCATCCTGCTGACACGACATTTCCATATATGCTTGAAATATTTGCTCCCCGTATTGACAGTTACGATTTCTCAGCAGAATCCCGGTTGACACCGGTACCTGTTCATGGGGAAGTGAGCAGCCTTTCAGCAATTTTGCTGGATAATGATTATTTTGATATTATTTTCAGGGGGAGCGGGCAAATTAATGGAATTTCGGTATTAAAACCGGAGTATCTGGTTTTGCTAAAAGCTAAAGCCTGGCTGGATCTGACAGAACGAAGGCTGGCAGGAAAGGAACATGTTGATAAGAGAAATATTAAGAAACATTTCAACGATGTAATGCGTCTGTCGCAGATAATTGATCCGGGGGCACGGGTTTTACTGCCGGAATCAATATCAAATGATTTTATCAAATTTTTGAATAAAGTTCCTTTTGATAATGTTGATTTGAAAGCGGTTCTGGGATCAGATTCTTCAAAAGATAATATAATAAATTTATTTAAAGATGTTTATTCTGTTGAAATTTCTTGAAAAAAACAGAATACGGCTGTGAGAAGAAAATGTTTATTTAATATTGTTTCATAATTAATTCATGGAGTGTTATCGCAGCCTGTTTGAATCTACAATGTTTTCCTGGTAAATCATAAAAGCAGAATGTGTTTATGCCTATTGGGCTGGTATAATCTTTTTTGTGGCAATATAAAACTGATTAAATACCTCTTAATCGATATTATTGGAAATAGTTAGAAAAATAGCGGGGTGTATAAAGTGTAGACCCGGTCCCAAATTAGTCCCACATTATTCATACCGCAATTAAAACCATTGCAATGATGATATGGATTGATTAACTGCCTTTTGAGATATATCAAAAAAGTATTACCATATAACTTTTGAGTGCGTGTGCCCGACCCCGGATAAAAAAAAGCAGTTATGTCATTAAGTTGAGACCTGACCCCCAAACCTATACTGAATGCTTGATAAGTCTTGAATATTTGGTATTATGTAGATGTAGATATTTGTAAACAAAACAAGAGGGGGATATATCATGCCATTTTGCGAAAAATGTGGTTTTAAACTTAAT
>CAZGIO010000200.1:0-2844 GCA_964525975.1 uncultured bacterium | reverse complement strand
TTGATGTAAAATCTGTTCAAAAGATTTAGATCCGTGTGATAATTTCTAATTATCCCGTGTGAACACGCAGTGTTCCCGTGGTTAAATTTTAAAAGTTATATGCTGTTTGCTTGTTTTTTTGTGAAATATATAAATAATAAATTGACATTTTATTCACAATAACTTATTAATTGAGCAGTAAGTTATTTGCAAGGACGATTTTAAGGAGGATCAAATGAAGATTACAATCGCGGGGACAGGCTATGTCGGACTTTCAAACGCAGTGCTTCTGGCGCAGCATAATGAAGTCATAGCTTTGGACATAATCAAAGAGAAAGTGGACATGATCAACAACCGCAAGTCGCCAATCATCGATGCTGAGATCGAGGATTATCTTGCAAACAAAGAACTGAACCTGAAAGCCACTACGGACAATCTGGAAGCGTATCAGGAAGCTGATTATGTCATCATATCCACACCCACCAATTATGATCCCAACAAGAACTATTTTAATACACGCACTGTGGAAGCTGTGATAGCAAATGTGTTATCCATCAATCCAGACGCAGTGATGGTGATCAAGTCCACGGTGCCTGTGGGATACACATTGGAGATGCGTGAAAAGTTTGACACTGAGAACATCATCTTCTCCCCTGAGTTTCTCCGTGAAGGCAAAGCGTTGTACGACAATCTCTATCCGTCCCGCATCATCGTCGGCGAGAAATCAGAACGCGCTGAAAAGTTTGCTGCACTGCTGCAGGAAGGCGCCATCAAGGAAGACATCCCCGTTTTATATACCAACTCAACGGAAGCGGAAGCTATCAAATTGTTTGCCAATACTTATCTTGCCATGCGTGTCGCCTATTTCAACGAGCTGGATACCTATGCTGAGATCAGGGATCTGAGTACGCAGCAGATCATCGAAGGTGTATGCCTTGATCCCCGTATCGGCGGCCATTACAATAATCCTTCATTCGGTTGTGGCGGTTACTGTCTGCCCAAGGACACCAAGCTGCTGCTGGCTAATTATGACAACGTGCCCAACAATATCATGGGCGCCATCGTGGATTCCAACAGGACGAGGAAAGACCATGTGGCGGATATGATTCTGTCCCGCGGTCCTAAGAAAGTGGGTATCTACAGGCTTACCATGAAGACCGAGTCAGACAATTTCAGGCAGTCATCTATACAGGGGGTCATGAAGAGGATAAAGGCCAAAGGTGTTGAGGTTGTGATCTATGAACCCGCGCTTCATGAGGATGAGTTTTTCCATTCAAAAGTGATAAAAGACCTGGACGAGTTCAAGAAGACATCAGATGTGATCGTGGCCAACAGATTATCTGATGATTTAAACGACGTAAGAGATAAAGTATATACGAGAGACCTATACAGCCGCGACTGACATAAATATTTCCAGTTATACGAAACCACCAGCCCTAAAAGCCCCGGTATATCCGGGGCTTTTTTATTTGTGAATATCAACTTAATCACATATAAAAAAAAATTGAAAAAGGCGGTGGCGGGTAAAATCAACATGCATTTTGACATACTATACTAAATGGTATATACTAATAAATAATGGTGTGCTCGAAAGGAAAGTGAATAAATGAAAGGGGCGTCATGAAACTTTTTATCAGATCGGGAGTGATGATTATCATAATGCTGAGTTTATGCGTAGTTGCAATATTTGGAGACAGCGGTGATATTGTTGAGAGCTGCAATACTTTTACTTTTGATATGTTTCATTCTATTCAGCGGGTTGATCAGGATAAAAATGTTTTTATATCTCCTTACAATATGTATAAACTCCTATCCATTCTTAAGAATGGTGCTGACGATGTTGCTGCGGAAGAGATAAGCAAAGTGCTGCATAATGAAATTGGCGATATTTCCAATCTAAACGATGATATGAAACATTTGAGACGAGCAGTTAGCAACCAGGGTGAAAAAGTGGTTGTTACCATGGCCAATTCGTTATGGGTTTCCGATGGGATATCTCTATGTGATAAGTATGTTAATGATATTAAAAAGTATTATGACACTGAAGTGTATTATAAGAGTTTTAATGACATAGATATCATTAATAGTATTAACGACTGGGCTAAAAAGAACACTCACGGTATGATTCGAGAAATTATTGATGGCATTAACCCATATCATCCTATGATACTTTTTAGTGCTCTCTATTTTAAGGGAAAATGGAAAAATCCTTTTGATGTGAGGTTTACTCAATCTGAGGATTTCACTGATTATAAAGGACAGATTTCCAAAGTCAGGATGATGAACCAGAAACCGCATGTTGATTATATGGACAACATGGATTATAAAGTTATCAAGTTTTTCTTTGGTGACGGAGAAGCTTCAATGTATTTTATATTGCCGCATAATGGAACAGATAGTAACGAGGTTAACGAAAGATTTGATTTGGCTGCTTTGGATAGAATTGATAAGAGTATGGTTAATGAGGAAGTCACAATGAAGATACCCCGATTCCGGATGGAATATCAAAGCGAAGATATGGGAGATATATTAAGAGATTTGGGTATTAGTTTGTTACAGGAAAAAGGGCATCTGACATCTATGTCAGATAATGAAAATTTATTTTTAGCAAAGAGTTTTCAAAAAGCTGTGATAGAAGTCGATGAACGGGGAGCTGAAGCTGCGGATATTACAGCGATGATTATCGGCGCATATGATGATAAGCCTAAAACGTTTAAGGCGGATCATCCGTTTTTCTTTATTATCAGAAACGAAGACACCGGATTGATACTTTTCATGGGTAAGTTATTGTACCCGTGAGCGTGAATTGGGGTCAGGTCCGCACAAAACACATTGCAATAATCTGACTTTAAATTCTAACCACGG
>CAZGIO010000199.1:0-2900 GCA_964525975.1 uncultured bacterium | reverse complement strand
CGCAGAAAAGAGAGACAGCGCCTGATTACTCAGGCAGCATATGCGAGATTTTCATCTGCAATTAAATTTGGTTTGCCGTTTATACGGTTCCGGCGAACCGACATGCATCCCGGGATACGCCTGCCCCCGTCGAAGCCAGGTCACCCCCTGTGTCTGCAGGGAAATCTACTGTCATTTTACTGATTTGTCAATAGTCAGCTGGAACTGGGTAGAGAAATGACTGCTTTTTCAAGCTCACGGCATTTGTCAGTGCTGAAAAAACCATATATATCCAGCATCTTATCCCGCTGATGAGCTCTGTTCCGTTCCATGATCAGCTTAAACGCTTCCGCCACAACATATGTGGCCAGAAATTCAACAGCATTCTCATTGCTCTCGCTGAGACTGAGTTTGTTGATTTCCCGCTCTTCTTTATAATAACGTATGAGTATGCTGTTTTGTTCCGGTTTTGTCACATTCATCCGTGTGGCATCAACGATAATATCAATGCCTTTATCACCGGTTGAATATTCAAAATCCAGATTTACACCCATACGTAACATAAATCCAATCTATCACAAAAGCTTAAGGCATGCAACAGTTTCATGCCCTGGGATGAAATTTATAATATGTTTTTCTTATCTCCTCATCGGACACATGTGTATAGACCTGTGTTGTGGATATATCGCTGTGTCCCAGCATCTCCTGCACAAAACGGATATCAGCGCCATTATTAAGCATATGCGTGGCAAAGCTGTGCCTTAATATGTGAGGATATGCATCAGGCACACCTCCTGTGGCAAACCGCTGCTTAAGCACGCGCCAGGCTCCCGAACGGCTGATGGGATTCCCCCTCAGATTCAGAAACATGCGTTCTTCGGTGAGACGCATCTTAAGCAGTTCTCTCCTCACAGGAAGATAATCCCTGAGCGCATTCAACGCATGTTCTCCCACGGGAATCAGCCGCTCCTTATCGCCTTTACCTGTAACACGCACCACGGAATATTCCCATATGAGCGATTCCACTTTGAGATTCACAGCTTCCGAGATACGGACTCCCGTGGCATACATGAACTCGATCAGGGCTCTGTCCCGCACGCCCTTGGGCGTGGATATGTCGATATTTTCCAGGACCGCGATCACCGGTTCCTGTGTAAGCACCCTGGGGAGATATTTCCACCGCTTAGGGCTGTCCATAAGTTCCATGGGACTCTGATCCAGAACCCCCTTTTCCTTAAGAAAGCGGAAAAATTCTTTGGCAGATGCAAAAGCACGATATAAAGTAGCTCTTGCCAGCCCCTGTTTTCTCAGATGTTCGAGATAGTCCAGTATATCCCCGCGGCTAGCCCGGGAGATGTTTTTTCCATTCTCCCTGAAAAACTCATCCATCTTGCGTATATCCGAACCATATGCGGCAACGGTATTGGATGAAGCGTTTTTTTCAACCCTGTAATACCGGAGAAAATCTCTTATCAGCCCGTCACTCATATCAGCCGATGATCTCCTCCGCGGGTACAAGTATCATGCGCCCTATTTCCTGTTTTTTAAAATCTATATCCGCGTCATTTAATGTCTGGAGGAGGACATCGATCCGTTCTTTATCGCTGATAACAGACGTGATCACTTTACAGTAAATCGACCGCTGATTCTCTCCCGGTATCAATCCGGCAAAAATAGGCATATGCTGGTTCATGACATTGTCCATGTTCACACCGTCTACAATAGTCCCGTTGTCAATACCCGCCGTGGTGAGAGCAAGCATGATATCATCAAGATATTCCTCCTTGAACAGCTGTATTATAAAATAAAACATCTTATCCTCCTATTTCTCAGAGTCATTACGTTCGCCCGCTTTAGTTATGGCATATCTGGTAAGAAGGGGGCCTATTATCTCTGTAATGATAGTGGTAAACAGCAGTATGTTGATGACCACTTTTGAAAGCATGAGTCCCGCATCACCGAACTCTCCCCCGCCGAACATCTTGTCAACAAGTATGGCAAGGGCGATGGCCACTCCAACCTGGGGAATAAGCCCCAGTCCCACGTATTTACGCACCACTGCCGGCGCCTTTCCAAGGACGGCGCCTAAACGTCCTCCCATGGTCTTGCCGGCCATTCTCATTAGAGTATATACCAGCCCCATTATTCCCACAACGGGGAGCAGTTTAAAATCCAGCCTGGCGCCTGCAAGTGTGAAGAACATGGCGTAAAAAAGCGGTCCCAGATGTGTGACTATATTCAGCGACCTGTTGTTCAGCGCCGGATCCACATTCACGATAACAGCGGCATACGCCATGATAGCCAGAAGCTCCGATAAGCCGAATTGAGTGCTCACACCCATGATGATCAGCAGAGCGGCGGCTATGCGTATAAGCAGCAGGTCAGGATGCCTTGTTTTCCCGAAAAAGAGCCTGAATACCAGGGCAGTCACGATACCAAGAAGCAGCGAACCTCCTATCTCCAGGAGCGGTTTAAGGATGACCTCACCTGCGGACAGCGCGGCTCCGCTCATCATTGCCTTTGCAATGGTGGTTGAAAAAGCAAATATCACCAGTGCTATGGCATCGTCTATACCCACAACCGCGAGGATAGTGGATGTCAGAGGGCCTTTGGCCTTATATTGGGACAATACCGCCACTGTTGCCGCAGGGGCAGTGGCTGAAGCCACAGAACCCAGCACAAGGGCCTGATACAGTTTTTCCGGGTCCATGGCATACATGCTGCCCGCCACAAGTATAAAGGCCGCCAGGGCTTCAAATATGACAATAAAGAATATGGGCCTGCCCAGGGTCTTAAACAGAGACTTTTTCAACTCCGAACCTATGGTAAACGCCATGGCTCCAAGGGCAAGGTCGTTGACCACGCTGACATCCAGCAGAAAACTGTCCCCGAATATGCCGATCAGAGATTTTCCGCATATG
>CAZGIO010000198.1:694-2928 GCA_964525975.1 uncultured bacterium | reverse complement strand
GCGGGTTGTTGCACCGTACAGTTAAGGAGAAGGAGGCTTCCCCCCGAAAGCCTCCTTTAAATGGTGCCGCGCGTTGGTGGCATCAGCGCGGCACAATCAACCCGACGTAAGGGGTCTCGGTCTCAAGGAGCAAGCATTAGAGCTTGATAGCTGCCTTGTTGTCGGGTGTTTCCCAAAGCGATATTGAGCTAAGCTCATACCGTTCATGAGAAAGCAAAGGTCTTAAAATATCTGTCATCCAGTAGAGCATGTTTTCCGCGGAAGGATTAAAATCCACCACTTTATTAACATACTCATGATCCAGTTTATCGATTATATTACTTTTAACGATTTTTTTCAACTCACCGAAATCTATTACCATGCCTTCTTCATCGGGTGTTCCGGTGACGCTTACTTCCAGGGTATATCTGTGACCATGGAGCCGTTCGCATTTGCCGTGATATTTTGTAAGGTTATGTGCGGCATCGAACTCGAAACGTTTTGTCACAGTAATCGCACGCATATGCTCAGCCTTTCACCTTTTTCATGGTGATACGCATATCTTTTCCTTTGCGTTTAAACCGGATATCCACTTTATCGGTCTCATTGAGTTCGGCGCGGAAATCCAGTGTAGAACGCATCGCCTTACCGTTCATCTCATAGATGACGTCTCCGGGTTTAAATCCTTTTTTCGCGCCATTGCTGCCTTCTTCAACGGTCTGAACCAGTATACCGTGTTCCACTTCAAAGTATTCCATAAGGCTCTGGGGCAGATTTCCCGTCATGATGCCCAGCTCATCTATGGCATATCCCATCATCTCTATCCTGAAAAGCTGCAGGATAAGGGGTATATTATTATAGACATCGGCATACTCGTCTTCGCTTTCTCCCAGCTTTGCTTTAAGGTCCAGCGCCTGAGCGTCTCTTTTTATCCTGATGGTGACAACATCCCCGGGTCTCTGAGAATAGAGATTGAGCATAAAATCAGAAGTATCAAACATCTTCCTGTCGCCCCATTTTGTCAAAAGATCACCGTCTCTAAACCCGGCGTCTTCAGCGGGACTATTTTCCTGTACTGCAGTAACCAGCACTCCGGGCTCTTCCCCCTCATCGATCTTAATGCCGAGGAAAGGCACGGCCAATTCATCCTGCTGTCCGAAAACAGGAACAGCTGCTGTAAAGAAAATGAGTACTGTCAAAAGAATCATGGGTATCCGCATTATTACTCCTTAATATGCTACTGCGTATTTACTGCTTTTGAGCAGTTCCTCCTTGTCAAACATATCACAAGTTTTCAGTTCTGCCTTTTTTTCGAAAGCTTTTTTTACGTCAAGAGCTGTTTTTTCATCACTTTTGATCTCCGGCAGCGCTGAAACTGCGGCGCCGACACTTTCCATGCTGCTGAAACCGTATGTCATCTCGATCTTAGCTGTGATCAGGTCTGATGCAGGCGTATTGAGATTTGACCTGAAATAGCCGAAACCGACGGTGATCAGCAGCAGCGCTGCAACGGCGCCGTAGCTATATGCGCGGGTTCTACGCCTTCTCTTTAAGAATATCTCTTCCTGTTTCAGGGCATTAAGAAGGCTGGCCCTGAACAGAGGCACATCCGTTCCCGGAAATATACTGTTTTCTGTCTTTTTCTTCATAACAATTCCCCCGTATCAATCTTTTTCTTTATTTTTTTCAACGACCTGTGCACCTTGGATCTCAGAGTGGCTTCTTTTATACCCGTTATCTCAGCCAGATCCCTGTAACTGATCTTATCAAAGTACACTGCCATCAATATATCTTTTTCCTCCACGGTAAGCTGCTCATCCATGACCTTCAAGGCCTCAGACAGCGCCGCTTTTTTCTCAAACTCATTTTGCTTCTCCTGGATCTCAACAAGCACATCCGCCGATTTCAGAAGATGTGAATACTTGTCCAGCCCCAGTGAGATTTTCTTCTTCCGGTAGAAGTTTATCACTTCATTACCGGTTATGGCATAAATCCAGGTCTTCACGCTGGCTTTTTCCGCCTTATAGTGCTTGAGGCTTCTCAGCACTTTCATAAATACCGTGCTGGTTATATCCTCTGCTGTCTCCACATTATTGACGCGCTTCAGCACGTACGAAAATATGGAATCAAAGTATTTTTCATAAATCTGTTCTATTTCTAGCACCCGCACTCCTATATATACGTTTGTTTCTTAAATAGTTGCTTTTTTGTATCAAAAAATTCAGGCACATATGACTCTTCAGCTGAATCGAGGC
>CAZGIO010000198.1:0-665 GCA_964525975.1 uncultured bacterium | reverse complement strand
GTTGACAGATCCCAGTTCAGACGTAACCCCGCGGGCACGATCATACTCATCCTGTGTCAGGGGCCTGTTCAGGGTGTCTGTTTCCAGCGCTTTATACATAGGTGTATACTGAGCCATCAATCCCAGGAAGAGATATTTTCCCGCATCCCTGCGCAGCCGTTCAAGCACCTGGCGTGTCTCATAATGACATCCCGGCAGGACAAGATGCCTTGCTATCACACCTGAGACCGCGACGCCCTCTTCATCTGTCTCCAGGTGTCCGGCTTCCGCGATCATGCGCATAAGCGACGGGAACACATAGTCTGGATAATCTGAAGCGCGGGATAATCTTTCCGACACCTGGGATGAAGCATATTTAATATCCGCGAGGAATATATCGGCGAAGAGCGCCACGGTATCAATGATCTCAGGACGTTCATAGTTATTTGTATTATATACTACCGGAAGACGGAGCCCCTTATCGAAGGCCCGGATCAGCGCTGATACTATAAAGGGCAGAAAGGGAGACGGTGATACAAGGCTTATGTTATGGCACTGCGCCTCATCCTGAAGGGAAAGGAAAATATCCGCCAGTTCATCCACGGAGACCTCCACGCCTTTACCGCCGTCTGATATCTCATGATTCTGACAGAAAACACATGACATGGTGCAGTGTGAAAAGAAGA
>CAZGIO010000197.1:2666-2943 GCA_964525975.1 uncultured bacterium | reverse complement strand
AAAGCCATAGAAGAAGTGGATGCCATCATCAGTAAAAACGAGAATTTTACTGATGAGGTCAACAAAAATATACAGAAATATCGCGACATCATGCGCGGCTATGATGAATCATTGCTGCACTTTACAAGCGATCAGCGTAAAGGGCTGCCCATGCCCCCGTATCAGAAAGCTCATGATAAATCGGATCCAGTATTCGATCTGCCAGATCCTCAGACCGCGGCGCTTCCTGCAACGGATATAAGAGCGTGCATAGGACGCCGTGAAAGCCGCAGGAAAT
>CAZGIO010000197.1:0-2656 GCA_964525975.1 uncultured bacterium | reverse complement strand
AGGGCGTCCGCAAGTCAATGAACAGCAGGCAGTACCGGCTGATACCCTCAGGCGGCGCCAGACAGCCCCTTGAGACTTACCTGGCCATCAATTACGTGGAAGGCCTGGAACAGGGCATATACAGGTATCTGCCCGATGTGCATAAGCTTGTGCTTGTGAGTCAGCCTTCCAATCAGATGAATCAGCTTACCGAAGCCGCAGTAGGGCAGCGTTTTGTGGGTGAGAGTGCCGTCTGTTTCATCTGGACAGCCATGTCATACAGGATGGAATGGCGCTACGGACCCACGTCTCATAAGACCATACTCATTGAAGCGGGCCATGTGTGTCAGAACCTTTATATCGCAGTGGAGTCCATCGGCTGCGGCACATGTGCCATCGCGGCTTATATGCAGGACAAGCTGGATGCCTTTATCGGTGTGGACGGCAAGGAGGAGATGTCCGTCTATCTTTCACCGGTGTCCAGATACTGAGTGGCTGCGCAGTCCGTGTAAGTCTGTGTTGGTACACCTAGTCGACTAAGTCCACTCTGTCCACAGTAAGGTGGGGTATAAAGTGTAGACCCGGTCCCGAATTGATTAAGGGAAGTATCTTTTTGTATCCATCTAAGCAGGTCTGTGTTTGTCCGTGTAAGTCTGTGTTGGTCCATCAAGTCGACTAAGTCCACGTTGTCCACTTAGTCCATAAATATTATCAAAACATTCAATAAAGCTATGCGCTGAATTATTGACTGCAGCCTTATAAAAAAAGCCCCGGGGGGAGCCGGGGCTTAAAGGGAACTGATAAACAGATCGGAAGTCAGTTCCCGTACATGGGATTTTCAGCGATGATAAATGCCAGTCCGGTATCACCATCCATCTCAATTCCCAGTTCTTTAAAAGCGTCTTCACTCTGAAAGGTAAGCGACGTAAGTACGATATGGTCTTTATCCACACCAACGATGGATGCATACTGTGTAGTGTTCTTCAGTTCCTTCACGTAGAGTTCTTTCAGGTATTTGCCGGATTTCCGGTCATAGATACTCACTGAAAGATCCACATCCTCGATCCTGCCGGCTCTATTGTCGTAATTTGCGCCGCTATTCAGCACGTAGAGATATTTCTCATCCACCTTCATGCTTGTGATGGCGACTTCTCCGTGTCTGTCTGTCATCCTGGGAGAGACGATCCATTCCATGGGCTTGCGTCCTGAGTCTTTGCGTTTTATGGTCCTGAGGAGATTAAGTTCGGTATCGTATTCCTCAATACGTACAGGATAGGACTCATATGCATAGTATATCTTCTTATCAGGGGGATAAGATTCTATACATCCGCCATGGAACAGATCGCCGTCTTCAGGCCTTATATGGATATTTTCGCCGATGCTTTTTATGGTCTCTCCGTTTTTCAAATCATATTTACATATGTTTCTTGATTTAGCGAAACTGTTAAAATACATGTAATCATCAAAAATATCAAATTTCCATATGGTACCGGTCTCACTGTTCATGGCATAGTCATCATCATAATTACCATCGTAATCAAAGACTGATACACGTGCCAGCGCGGTATCCATGAAATAGATCTTTCCGTCAATGAATCGCAGTCCCACTGTATACACGACTTCGCCGGGCCCTTTGCCCTTGGGCAGTATGATTGCGTGAGAGTCGGAACCATCAAGCTCCTTGAATTGAACTACCATCTCTTCAGCTTTGTTCTGGATGTAAAAGATCTTGTTATTCACCAGTCCCGACCGGTGAGCCGAACTGAACTGCATCATGTTTTCCGGGATCCAGGCGTATGCGACTTTCAGCTGCTCACTGCCCTGTGAAGGATTGGATGAGTTCAAAACATCGCCGCCCTTTGTGCCGCAGGCTGCGAGAAAAATAACCATAATGAAAAAAATATTCTTTCTCATAATTCCTCCGTTTTTTTATATAATACACTTCGGATAACGAAAATGTTTCAAATGTGATGAATAAAATTCATTTTTGATGTAATTAAAATATAATGAGATCCTGACTCAGTTTGTGCCTATATTATGATTGATTGTCCAGGATAACTCCCCGTCCGTCCATAAGGTTAACTCATTCCACGATAACAGCAGTAAAAGGGGGGTGTATAAAGTGTAGACCCGGTCCAGAATTGATTAAGGGAAGTATCTTTTGTATCCATCTAAGTAAGTCCGTGCCTGTCCGTGTAGGTCTACAATGTCCATTTGGTCCATTCTGTCCACTTAGTCCATGATGTCAAAATCCAATATCAAGACATTCAAGAAAGCTCAGTGCTGATCATTTGATTACTGGAACCAAATCCATGAGTTTACATATTGCATACTTGATGAAGGATTAAAACACCGCAGGTGTAATACCTTCAAAAAAAGCTGGTTGTTCATTTACATAACTGCTGTATACGAATCCAAATCGGGATACATACCAATAAACATCCATTATTCATCAAAGATGAACGAAACACCGTGTGGCTGTGAGCAAAAGTAAGCTTGTTTATTTTTGGAATAGACACATGGTGTGCAGCTCATGGGTTATAACCATGAGTGGATGTTTATTATCATAGGACGGTTTTTAGATCCGTGGGAATCCGTGCCCGGGGAGCCTGGGAGGGTGATCCGTGGTTAATAATCAAAGGCTGCCTTCGAATTCTCAGACTGGCTATACAAACTT
>CAZGIO010000196.1:0-2943 GCA_964525975.1 uncultured bacterium | reverse complement strand
CAGGGAAACGAGGGACAGTAGTGGTCTTGTTTTGATGAGAGAATCAGGAGTAATCGAAGATGCGCAGTTCATACCGCAAAGCGTGGTGTACAGCTTTTATGACCCGGAAAGCGCTTTGGGCAGGTTTGACGTTGTTGATAAGACAGTTACTACAGTATTTATCGATGGAGAAGAACAGCTATTCCGTTATTCTAATTATGTGAATATCGATAAAAAAGGCAATATCAGATTCCGTCACGTGGGATTTTCCGAAGACCTGTACAGAAATCTTAAAGTCCAGGTGGAATATCTGTTAAGTGAATGATATTTAAGGAGGAACATTGAAAAAGATCATCTTATTTTTTATCATATGCTTTCTGGCATTGCCGGTATCCGCCGGAGGGTATCTTGAACCCTCAGGGGATATCAGCGCCATGTTTGAAGCATACCCCGCGGAATATATGAGTTTTAACATAAACGGCGACGCGGGGCTTATACTCCGCTTTGAACCATATCCCCCTGTAAAAAGGCTGGCGGAAGAGACTCTGCCTTTGGCGGGTATCCGCATTTCCGCTAAGCTTGGAGCTGATCGTCAGATGCATCCCGTCACCTCCCTTGCTTTTGCAGATTATAACGGGAAGATCAGGCCTCTTGAGGAGACAGAAGGGCTTGAGATACGGAGTATGCGTTTTTCTTATTCCGGAAAATGGCTTGCGTTCACGGTCCAGGAAGAGGATGCCGTCAGGCTCTGGATCGCTGATGTGGCAAAAGGCACCGCCAGGGAAGTAAAAAAGATCATCTGTAATGATTTTTTTGATGATGAATGTATTAAGTGGGCTGCAGGGGACAGGCTTTTCGTTTTCGCACGTGTCAATGACACTGCCTCTTTACAGTCCGGCGGGGATGAGATCATGCCTGTGACAGATGAGACACATGGTGAGAAAAACAGGGCGAGGACATATCAGAACCTGCTTTCCAATGAAAATGACAAAGCTCTCTTTGAGGCGTACGGACAGTCTGAACTGGCCATTGTAAATCCCCGGAACGGGAAAGTGAAGTTTACGGGATACAAGGGCGTGTTCATGGGGATGGATCCCTCCCCTGAAGGCGGGAACGTGCTGCTTTCCGTGATAAAAAAGCCTTACTCATACAGTATGCCTTATTATTATTTCCCCGTGGATTTCATCATCTACAATGTAAATAACAAAGGTGTAAAAGTATTGCACAGCAGACCCCTGGAGAAAGCGGTGGCTTTCGGCGGCGCTGTTCCCGGACCCCGTTCGTACCAGTGGGTTCCCGGATCAGATGATAATATTGTCTGGGTGGAAGCGCTGGATGGAGGCGATCCCGAGAAAGAAGTCGAACAGCGCGACAAAGTCATGATACTTGAAGATGTGTTCAATGGGAATCCCAGGGAACTTGCCCGCACAAAGAACCGTTTCTCCGGTATAGACTGGGGAAAAGACGATTTTATACTTTATGAATACAACAGAGACTCCTACTGGCTGGAAGCATTCAGGTACGGGTACTCAGGAGAGGAACTGAACAAGTTGCTCAGTATATCATACAGGGATATTTATAATAATCCCGGCGATCCGGTAAAAAAACCGGTACCCGGAGGGGAGATCTATCTTGAACGAGATGATAAGATCCTTATGATTAACGATAAAGGAGCTACTCCAGAGGGAAACAGGCCTTTCCTGGCTGAGATGGACAAGAAGACAGGGGAAAGGAAAATACTGTTCAGGTCTTCTCCTGACGCGTATGAGATCCCCCGCACTTTTGTAAAAGGTGACACCGGCAGGCTGATCATCTCAAGTGAACAGAGCAATGTGGCGAGAAATTATTTCATCGTGGATTTGGAAAACGGCAGCAGGACGGCTCTTTCAGATTTCAGCAACCCGTACGGGGGACTGAAGGGATTCACAAAAGAACTTGTGAGATATAAAAGAAATGACGGTATCGATCTGTCGGGGACACTCTATCTTCCCCCTGGATATGACGGGAAAGAAAAACTGCCCCTCTTTATCTGGGCTTATCCCGAAGAGTACAGGGATGCCTCAAACGCGGGGCAGATCGATGTCTCTCTCAACAGGTTCAACAGGCTTTGGGGCGCTCATCCGGCGCTGCTGTCACTGGCGGGATACGCGGTGCTCTACAATGCCACTATCCCCATCGTGGGAGACGCTGAGACTGTGAATGACAATTTTATCGAGCAGACTGTGGAGAGCATCAGGGCTGCTGTGGATTATCTGGCATCGAGGGGTATAGTCGATGAGGATAAGGTGGCTGTTGGAGGACATAGTTACGGAGCATTTATGACAGCCAACGTCCTGGCCAACAGTGATGTATGCGCTGCGGGCATCGCAAGGAGCGGGGCTTATAACAGGACGCTGACACCTTTTGGTTTTCAGAGTGAGAAGAGGACGTTCTGGGAGGCGCCGGACTTTTATTTCCAGGTCTCTCCCTTTATGCATGCCGATACCCTGGATGAGCCCATACTCATGATACATGGTGAATTGGATCCCAATCCGGGTACGTTCCCCATACAGTCACAGAGGCTGTTTGACGCCATTAAGGGCAATGGCGGCACTGCAAGACTGGTCATGCTTCCATATGAGGGGCATGGATACTCAGGAAAAGAGTCACTGCTTCATGTTCTTTATGAGATGGAGAGCTGGCTGGATAAGTATCTGAAATAGATTGAAGACGCGGCGGTCTCACGCCGCCGCGCTTCTATTACTTGGTTTGTATTTAGTCTAACCGTTTGTGTTTTTAACCCCGAGAGGCGGCAAATAATTTTTATTTCCCTCGCCATTTTCTCTTTTTTTTAAGTCGCAAATATACTGTAACCATATTGCATATCCGCACATTAATAAGGGAGGGTGGCCATACAGTGCACAGTGGCCAGGGTGACCAGGAAGATGAAATTGATAAAAATGCCGTTTGCGTCACTTCCGGCGC
>CAZGIO010000195.1:0-3089 GCA_964525975.1 uncultured bacterium | reverse complement strand
AGCAGTGAAACAAGATAAAAATATTCGGAATATTTCTGATAAAACCTGTTAAGCCCCCTTGCCGCCTGGTCCAGAGCTTCCAGCTGTGAGACAGCATCCAGCTCTGCAAGCATGGCAAAATCAAGTTCCGCATTATAAAAGGAGGGATAGACGGGGAATGCCGTCTCATCCAGGGAAAAGAGGGAATAATTCTCATTCTTCTGAAAAGTAAACGCCGCGGTGTTTTCTCCCGGCTCCTCATATTCATCGGCATAGACCACCGATGGTATGTCATCGTCTATGTTTTTCATCCTGAAAAGCACTTTTTTACCCACAGGAGTCTCCCTGTAAAGCGCTTCATTATAGAATATAAAAGTCCCCGCGAGTTCCAGTTCTCTTTTTTTCTCAAACGATGCCCCGCTGAAGACATCCAGCCTGTCTATCTTGAAGGGTTCCAGCCCCTGATTGATCAGCAGCCCGTTTTTCTCCGCCTCTTTCACGTCGCTGTCCAGGAGAAAATTCCTGTAGAGATAATGGTTGACCACTTCATTGAAATAATCCCCTGCGGAGAAAGGTGAATACTTGGAGTATATAAGAAGTATCTCATCGATGGGAAAGATGAGCCGTCCCCGTTTTTTGTTTGTTATACCCATTGCAGTGAGAAGGTCTGAAAGTATATTCTCGAAAGTCTCCCCTGAAAGGCGTGTCACCCCGTTCTTCTTAAGGGCAGCTGCGGCCTGGTTCATCCTGTTTTCCAGTGATGCGGTGATCTCCTGGGGGAGCGCTATATTATTTTGTTTCAGATACCCCTGCACCATGCGGTTTGTCTCCACGGCGGTGAACTGTCTGTCCCGGGACTCATCTTCGCCGGGAATCAGCCTTTCTATGAGCTCATCAAGTTCCACCTCGCTGACAAGGAGGTCTTTTTTCCTGCTCTGCACATAATATGATATCACGGAAAGCAGGTTTTCCGCTTCTTCCCTCGCGTCTTCACGGGGGAGCCTGTCCACTATCTTGTCATAGAGAAATTCTATGGTAAGCTCTCTTATCTCTCCCTGAATGTCTTTGTAAAAAAGATTTCCCGCAAACATATCACTGTTGTTTCTTTAAAAAATCCTGCAGCTCTGTCATAAAATCGCTGACATCCTTGAACTCCCTGTACACAGAAGCGAATCTCACGTAAGCCACGATATCCATGCGCCGCAGGCAGTCCATCACCATATCTCCCACTTCCGCTGAAGAGATCTCGTTTTTTTCAAACTTATAGAGCTGCGATTCCACTTTATCCACCAGCTCTCTGATATCATCTTCGGAGACAGGGCGTTTTTCAAGGGCTTTTCTCACACCTTTTTCAAGTTTGGACCGGTCATAGTCTTCTCTGCGGCTGTCTTTTTTTATAATATGGGGAAAGATCTCCACCACAGTCTCATACGTGGTAAACCGTTTGCCGCAGTTAAGGCATTCGCGCCTTCTCCGAATGGATTTCTCGCCGGGCCGGGAATTAACGACCTTGCTGTCTTCATGTCCGCAGTGGGGACATCTCATAATGTCACCTGCTCAAGGATCACATCCGCCTCTTTCAACATCTCTTTGGCCAATGTATCGGGGTAATCCTCCAGATACTTGATATGGACAATACCGGCATTGATCAGCAGCTTGGCGCAGACCACGCAGGGATGGTGAGTGACATATATGGTGGATCCTTCCACTGATATGCCGAACCGGGCAGCCTGTATGAGAGCGTTCTGTTCAGCGTGGATACCGCGGCAGATCTCCTGCCTCTCCCCTGAAGGGATATTCAGCTCATCGCGAAGGCATCCCGCGTCAAGACAGTGGGGCAGCCCTGAGGGCGCCCCGTTATAACCTGTTGCCAGTATTCTCTTATCCTTTACGATGACAGCTCCCACAGCGCGCCTGATGCAGGTAGTGCGCGTAGCCACGAGCTTTGTTATCTCAAAGAAATAATGGTCCCAGCCTGGTCTTTTTTTCATCAATCCTCCAGTTTATACTGGTAGAGGGGAAAAGCGTCACACAGTTCGCGCACTTCGTTTTTCACCTGTTCCAGCACAGCCTCGTCATCCTCGGACCTGAGGACACGATCCATAAGTCCGGCGATTTTTTTCATCTCGTTTTCTTTCATCCCCCTGGATGTAAGAGCGGGAGTGCCCACTCTCACGCCGCTTGTGACAAAGGGGCTTTTTGTATCAAAAGGTATGGTGTTCTTATTGACGGTGATCTCAGCTTTCCCCAGCAGAGACTGGGCTTTTTTGCCGCTGATACCCGCTGAATCAAGCACATTTATCAGAAGAAGATGATTATCTGTGCCTCCGGAAACCAGTCTGTACCCTTTTTCTTTCAGAGCTTCTGCCAGAGCGGCGGCATTTTTTACAACCTGTCCCTGATATGTCCTGAAATCATCTGACTGAGCTTCCTTGAAGGAAACTGCTTTCCCGGCGATCACATGCATAAGAGGCCCCCCCTGTATTCCAGGAAAGACTTTCATGTCGATCTCTTTGCCGTATTCTTTTTTACACAATATCATACCGCCGCGGGGACCGCGAAGGGTCTTATGTGTGGTAGTGGTCACAAAATCAGCGTAAGGGACGGGATTGGGATGATATCCCGTGGCGATAAGCCCTGCGATATGAGCCATATCGACCATGACTTTGGCGTCCACTTCATCGGCGATCTCCCTGAAGGCTTTAAAGTCTATGATCCTGGGATAAGCGCTTGCGCCCACCACGATCATGCGGGGTTTACATTCCCTGGCGATCTTTCTCACATTGTCATAATCAAGGGTCTCTGTCTCTTCGCTGACGCCGTAGGGCACTATGTTGTAGAATATCCCGGAGAAATTCACAGGGCTTCCGTGGGTCAGATGTCCTCCGTGTGAGAGGTCCATGCCCATGACTGTGTCGCCGGGTTTGACAACTGTGTGGTACACGGCCATATTGGCCTGTGACCCTGAATGGGGCTGAACGTTTGCATGCTCGGCTCCAAAGATCTCCATGGCTCTGTCGATAGCGAGTTTTTCCGCTTTATCCACGATCTCACAGCCGCCGTAATATCTGCCGTTTCTTTTGTAGTTTCTTTCCATGGGAGCATCTTTA
>CAZGIO010000194.1:0-3117 GCA_964525975.1 uncultured bacterium | reverse complement strand
TTTTATTTTCCTGGAATCACAGGCAAGCCCTTTGATCTCAGCGCTGCTATCAGCATTATTTTCCAGGACCAGGGAGCTATTTATTATCTTTTTCCATAGCTTCATATCGGGCTATCTCCTCCCGCAATATCTGCTTGGACTCATATTTCTCCGGTATATAGAAGATGTTCTTTTTCAGAAAATCATGATACGCTCCGGGATCCAGATTTTCACGGGCGATCCCGGCGCCGCGTATGACGGCATATTCCCCGTTCAGGACAAGCATAAACGGGTATCTTTGAAAAATGGTCTCCAGGGGCACCACTGCGGTATCGGGCTTTCCGGCCTTGAAATAGTAATCTCCGAGAAAGAGGAGCATCTCGCACACAAAAAGCTCATTCTCAGAACCGTTGACAACGGCCCTGGCCACCTGCTCGGTGAGGTTTTTAGTTGTCCCCTTGAGATAATCCAGATCCATCGCCTCCAGCTTCCGGATCTCTTCGAGTGCCAGAAGTCCCGCTCTCACGTCATCGTCGCTGTAGACTTCCAGCTCATAGATCATATCCTTGAAGATCCGCACCGCTGTCTTATATTTTTTTCTGTCCCTGTATATAAGACCCTGATAATAGCGGATATGGGAGCGTACATTCTCATAGATCTTCTGCTGATTCATCTCATTGAGAAATATCAGCGCTATGTCCCCCGCCTTTGTGCTTTCCAGTGTCATCTCATACATCTTTTTCAGCGCTTCTATCCCGTAATCATACTGGACACCGGCGGAATTTTCCCAGTAATTGCCGGAGTAGCGCAAAACAGTGCGCTGATAGTTTTCCATGGCATTCCTGATGCCGAATATGGATCTGGAAAGCTCTCCCATGTTAAACTGCGCTTCGGACAGCACATGTCCAACGGTGTCATTGAGTATATACCGTTCATTGTTATATACTGCGTATTTTTTAGCTATCCTGCTGTATTCCCAGTAAGCCATGGGCACATCCTGATAGTAGTGCTGATATATCTGAGCCACAAGGAGATGGGCAAGGGGGGCTATATGAAAGCTGTATCCCTCGGGATTAGTAAGGGGACTTACCATGCCGTCGGGATAATCGTCCACGATCTGCTCAAAAAACTTTTTCGCATCTTCATAGTCTCCCAGGTCAAGATAAAGTTTCCCTGTAAGAAACAGAGCGTCGTCGGCATACCGGGAGCCGGGGAAACGGCGTACAAGCTCCAGAAAGCGCTCTGAGACAATATCAACGGATTCTCTGTCGAACTCCCCTTTGTCCCACATCTCATTGTATTTGTCAAAAAAGAACCTGAAAAAGGGTACGATATCCGATTCATCTGCAAGGGTGACATCCATGGCCTGCACTTTCAGAGGCACCAGTTCCTCCGCAGGCTCCTTGTCACCGCAGGAGGCCAGGACGAGGGCTGAGACGAACATAAAAATGAGAAACAAAACGCGTTTTTTCATCATATATGCATCATACAGGAAAGAGCGGCAAGTTCAATATTATTATGTTAGGAGTTGAAAAAGGGAAACCGGGGCGGTATAGTATCATAGTGGAGGTGAATTATGAAAATAGATGTACATCTTCTGGACCTTGTGTTTTATCTTTTTTCCACCAAGTTTATCATGTCCGCTGTTGTGGGTATCTTCCCATTTGCAGTCTGGGCGCTCATACTTGCGATCAAAGCCCATCAGGGCAAAGTGATCACGGGTAAAGACGGCCTGGTGGGACTTAAGGGCACCGCTCTGACAAAGATCTCGCCCGCCGGGGGAAAGATCGAAGCCAGGGGAGAGATATGGAATGCCGTGAGCAAGGAAGCCGTAAAAAAAGGCGCAGGCATAACAGTGGAAGGTATAAAAGGCATGGTTCTTATTGTAACGGAACGTCAAGATCAACTTATATCATAAAGGAGGTAACAATATGTATGTATTGTACGCACTATTATTTGTAGTATTTATTCTTATACCCTCCATGCTCAGGGTCATAAGGGAATATGAGAGAGCTGTAATATTCAGGCTGGGAAGGATCATCAGGCCCAAAGGCCCGGGTCTTATTTTTCTGATCCCCGTATTGGATAAGATGGAACGTGTAAGCCTCAGGCTCATGGCCATAGATGTCCCCGAGCAGGACATCATTTCCAAAGATAACGTGTCTGTAACGGTCAATGCCGTTGTCTACCTGAGAGTCATCGATCCCATAAAGGCCATTGTCGAGGTAAGAAACTATGTCTACACCACACAGCAGCTCGCGCAGACCACGCTGCGAAGCATTTTGGGTCAAGTGGAACTGGATGAACTTCTCTCCAACAGGGATAAGATAAACGAGGATCTTCAGACCATTTTGGATAAACTTACAGATCCCTGGGGTGTAAAGGTCACAGCGGTTGAGATCAAACACGTGGATCTTCCCCAGGAAATGAAACGCGCCATGGCCAAGCAGGCAGAAGCAGAGCGCCTCAGAAGAGCGAAAGTAATCAACGCCGAAGGCGAGCAGCAGGCTGCTCTGAAACTCAAAGAAGCTTCAGACATGCTGAACCAGTCTCCGCTTTCACTGCAGCTGAGATATCTCCAGACACTGAATGATATCGCCGCGGAAAACAACTCCACTGTGGTATTCCCCATTCCCATAGATACGATCAAATCATTTTTATCCAAGTAACATCAAAAAAAACGCCCGCGTAAAAGCGGGCGTTTTTCTCCTGTCAAGGGAGGCGCGCGATTTTCCGCGCCTGGTTTATGAAGTCCTGATTTTTTTATGTCCCGAAAGCGCTCCCAGCCCCAGGCAGATCAGATATATGACCGCGAAGGGAATCAGTATGGGAAACAGCAGCAATCCAACCACAAGAAACAGGGGAAAAAGGATTACCGCGGCAACAACTGAAAAAAGCGCAAGCAGCACTTTGATGATCACCCATGCGAGAACAAGCATGATAAGAAGATGAAAAAAACCGCCTACAAGGGCAAAAAGAAAAAACCCGGGAAACAATATATATATGATAGCCGCAACTATTAAAAATCCTGCCAAACCTCTCATGAACGTCCTCCTTTTCTAATGGGACAGTTAATCCCCTTTTTATGTTTCAAAAATCCTTATTCAAATGAGAATAAACAGGCCCAGAAAAAGAAAT
>CAZGIO010000193.1:889-3153 GCA_964525975.1 uncultured bacterium | reverse complement strand
ACACGGTGGCCCTTCTCCTGTGTTTACGGGATACTGGATACCTAAACATCCCAATGGCAAAAACGCCAGAAAAGTGCCCTTTTTAAACGGGAAGAAAAACGGCAGGGGATACTGGTATTTTTCCAGCGGAGTAGTACAGTATAATACCCTTTGGGAAGCCGGAGTGCCTGTGAACGAGACAGAGTTTTATGATGATCCGGGAAACCCAAAGCGAAAAGCCTACAGAACATGGAAAAACGGAAAGAAAAACGGTGTCTGGATGTACTGGGCTAAAAACGGAAGATGGACCAAAAAAGAGCATTGGAACATGGGGAGATTGATGAAAGAAGAGACACCGTAACCGGAATATAAAAACGAGACCTGATGGAGGAATATGGCTAATTTGTTTAGATTTGTGATAGTCGTGATGTTAGCTGCGGGCTGCGCCGGTTTTGAAAAAGAGATAAAGCTTATGGAAAGTTCCATTTCAGTAATGGATAAGCTCAGCACTGTACTTGCAGAAGAAGACAGGGATAATTATCTTGAAGCGTTGGAGGAATTTGAAGAGCAGTTTACAGTTCTCCAGCCGGGGCTTAAGAAGATGATCCATGAACATCCGGAATGGGAGAAGGAAGCTCCTGAAGAGGTAAGCGAATATATGGAGAACCTGATCACTTCATATGAGGCACTCATGGGGCGTCTATGGAGTTTGAAGAAGATGCTGAAGATGGAAAAAGAGACTGGAGGGCTTATGGAAAAAACCGAAGCCTCCTATGATCTGATGAGCTCTCTTTAAAGGGCTGAAGACTGCAGCGGGGAGTTATATAGTATGAAAAAAGTTATGCTTTTAACACTGGCAGTTTATTTGTTCGTAACGGGATGCAGCGGGATATACAAGGCTGAGCTCGATCTCCTTGAGAAATCCAATATTGTGATGAATGAGCTTATTACAAGACTGGATGATAAAAAGGGTGAAGAGGCGGCTGAAGCGCTGGAACGATTTACTGATGAATTTGGACAGCTGCAGCCGCGGCTTAAAGCTGTGATTGACAAACATCCAGAATGGAAACAGATACCTCCGGATGAGGTAAAAAGCGCAATGGATGAGTTTAAAAAGAACTTTGATACAATCGAGAACAAACTCATGGCATATACAGCGGGTCTGGAAAAATCTCCCGTTGGGTACAGGATAGTGGAAGGTGTGTCCGAGGTTCAGAAGTTGTTGAGAAAATTATGATATCGGGAGATGGTCTATGAAAAAAACATTATTATGGCTCACTGCTGTCTTGCTGCTTATTTCCGCATGCGGGCAATCCCATGTGGAGCGTGAAGTAACGGTAAAGACAGATGACGGCAGAGAAGTGATGTGTACTTTATATCTGCCTGCACAGCGAGATAATATGCCTGTTCTGGTCATCGCGCCGGGGATGGGTTATCACAGGGGACTGCCTCTTATAGCAGAACTGGCAAAGAAAGCGGTAAAAGAGGGTTTTGCTGTCATGACATTCGACTGGCATTATTTTTCAAACAACAGCAAACCGGAAAAAGGATATCTCAAAGAGTACGGGGATATAAAAGCTGTGACTGAATATGTCAAGTCCATGGAAGGTGTGGATGGTGAAAGGCTCGTGCTGGCAGGGAAGTGATTTGGATCAGTGATCGCGTATAATCATTTTAAAAGTGATGAGGATTTTGACGCGCTGCTGCTCATGACACCTGTTATCCCCAATGAGAAATATGAAACAGCTTTATATCCGGGACTTGCTGATATGAAACGTCCGGCAGTGATTGCTCTGGGTGCATCAGACAGTGATAACTGTCCCCTTGCGCAGTTGTACAATACGCTGAATAAAGGTGTTGATAAGATTCCGGTGATAGTGGTCCCCGGTGATCATGGATTGAATGTAGGTGATTGGCAGGCTCCAGAGTTTCAGGAGATCAATGCCGACAATATTGCTGTTACAGTTCAGGTTCTTGTCCAATGGATGAAGGCGATGACAAAGACATACTGAGTGGGGAAACCATAAAATAATTAAATATATTTTACGAATTGAGAAAAGGGGGGCATCAAGCCCCCCTTTTTTTACTTTTTTTCCGGTGAAAGGATCCGTTCGAGATTATTCACATAATCCTCAAAACTTTTCCGTCCCTTCGCTGTTATGGAGCAGACAGTCCTTGGGCGTTTACCCTGGAATGTCTTTTTGATCTTCACAAGTCCGGCTTTTTCCAGCTTTGTGAGATGTGTGCTCAGGTTGCCTTCTGTGGTTCCTGTCTCATCTCTCAAA
>CAZGIO010000193.1:0-879 GCA_964525975.1 uncultured bacterium | reverse complement strand
GGTGAAATCAGCATGTTCCGCAGCCATGAGAATGGAAAGTATGCTCAAACGCACTGGGGCGTGGATGAGGGGATCAAGGCTGACAGGTTCTCTATTCATTCTTCAAAGCCTTTCGTTCACGGAAGTGGATGACGTATCCAGGAAGCAGGTAGCCGAAAATGAGCGGGAAAGCCATTGAGAGGGGTCTCCAGTAGGGCGGTATAAATGCTGCGCCTATGGAGAAGACCCACCAGATGATGGCCGCCCAGAGTACGACTTTCCAGCGGTATATCATTGCGATGATGAATGTAAACGTCCCTGCTATCATTGCCGTAACGGAGCTGATGGCTGTGTATGAGTAGACATCCAGAAACGGAAAAGCGAAGGATGCCAGGAAAAATGAGATAAAGAAACCCATGGAGACATAGGCGATGACTTTATCCAGGAATGTACATGTGCGCTTGCCTTTGATCTCACCGCGTGAAAACAGCACGGTTACTATCGAGCCTACTGCCATGGACGCGACCCAGCCGATCCAGATATACTGTGGTTTGTTCAGGTAGAGAAGTCCGTACATGGACAGGATCGCCGCAAGGATAACATATCCCCACAGGATAAAATACTTGCCGCTGCCTGCGACGTTTCTCCTTGTCTTCATGAGCATCTCTTTTATGATCTGCACATCTTCATAAGCTTTTTCGTGGTTCATAATACCTCCTATTAATACAAATTACTTTGTCTCACAAAGTAATTATACTTGCAAACTGGGAAATGTCAAGTGGAGAGGCAAATATTTTTTATTAGCCCGCATCAGGATTTTCTATGTGAATGACGCTCGGGGAGAGGCAAATAGTTTTTATAACGCTCGCATCTGAATTTTCTATGTGAATAGCGCTCGGT
>CAZGIO010000192.1:0-3154 GCA_964525975.1 uncultured bacterium | reverse complement strand
TGAGGGTCTGTCTCCGGGCATATTTTCCCTCATGGACTCCATATCATCTTTTGTTATGCCGGTGATGTCCACTTTCATCATAATATTTGATTTATTCAGAGGCAGTGATGTGACAGGAAGGGATATTTCCGCAAAGCATTTTTCCCGTGAAAAAGACATCTCAGCTGTGCCGGTTCCTTTTTCAAACGATCCCGTCCTGCTTTCTCCGGAGTCTCCGCCGCCGGGTTCACCCATATTATCAATGTCCATGCCCTCAAACGTAACGACAATCTTATTGTCTTCATCTGAGGGATCATACAGCGTGACAGTCATGCCTTTCATGCCCGCTTTTCTTTTCAGCGTCTCAGTGCGGGGATACAGTGCAATATTAAGCATCCCGTTTTCATCGGTGGTAAAGGCGAAACCCAGTTCTCCTTCTCCGGAACAGCATAGTCTGCCTGACCATTCATCATCCACACCGTCAACTGTTATCTTGTCACCATTAACCGCATCCACTTTCAAAGCGCCCGCAGAGGCCGCCGCAACGGCTATGAACAACACTGCAATAATCATTATTTTTTTCATTTTATCCTCCTTATTTTTCATCACCTGTGAGATATCCGAAGTTTGTCATCTCTTTAAGCAGATTATAATATGTGGATTCAAACTGATAACGCGCTTCGGCGTAATCCACTTCGGCATCTATAAGGTCTGAGACCGAGACTCTGTCATATTCATATTTTTCAAGAGACTGCTCATACACCAGTTTCGCATATGACATCTTATCAGAGGCTGCTTTCAAGGCGGCTGGATAGACAACAAGAGCCTCATAAGAGTTGATGATATCCGCTTTCAGTGACGCTGCCGCGTCATCATAGGAGTAGCGCTGTATCTCCGCGCTTCTGTCAGCCTTCACGGCTTTGGCTGTCTTATTGAAAAAGGGAAATACATCCATGGAAGCGGACACAGTGATCTTACCTTCAGCGGTATCGATGCTGTCGCCCGCGTCCCAGCCGTGTGAATATGTGGCTGTAATCCTGGGCAACACGCTCCCTTTGGCAGCCCAAGCCTGTGTCTCAGAGGCTTTCATAAGCAGCTCTTTATACTGCAGGTTCCTGTTTGCGGACAATGCGTCCCTGATATAGAGAGAGACATCTTTTTCCGTGATCTCTTCCGCGGCTTCCACCACGCCATTGAGGTCATATGTTATCGCTTTTAATGCCAGGTCGTCATCGATCTTCAGGAAAAGCGCCAGGGCGCGTTTTGCCGCGGCGGCTGCATTGCCTTTTTCATGCATATCATAATCAGCGGACGAAAACTGCGACCTGATATTATAGTAATCGGTGGATGATATCCTTTTTGCCTGGTATTTATCCTCGCTTTTTTCCAGTATGAGAGCCATGGATTTCTGTTTTTCAGCTGCGATCTCAAAGTTCTTTTCCGCAAGGAGAGCATTATAGAACAGTTTTTCCGTCTCCAGCAATACACCTGCTATGCCGTCTTCTGTGGCGGCAGCCTGCGCTTTTTTATTCAATGACGCCTCTTTCAGGTTCAGCAGTTTGCCGCCCCCTGAAAAAAGCGTCACCGAGCCATTCAGCGAATAATCATAATCCCATTCATCCGAACCGGTTGTGTATATGCCTGTCTGTTCGGAATATGAGATCCCGGCGCTGAAAACGGGGAGAATGTCAAGCAGAGCCGTGGTATGATCTGTTGCTGAGTTGGCATACTGCAGTTTGAGGGTCTTCACTGTGAGGTTGTTTGCCATTGCCGTCTCAAGAGCTTTTTCCAGAGTGAGTTCCTCTGCGTCAAGAGAGCTGAAGACTCCCAAATAATCTTTTTCATTTTTCCTCCTTATTCGTAGCGCAGTGCTTCTATGGGATTCTGGCCCGCGGCGCGTTTTGCGGGAAAATACCCGAAGCAGACGCCTATGAGTCCTGAGAAAATAAATGATATAAGCACGATGACGGGATCCAGAACCGTTGTGATGGAGATGAAGCTGTTCATGAAAAGTATCACAAGGGAAGCCATAAGTATGCCGGCGATGCCTCCTATCATGCTCAATATTACAGCTTCTATGAGAAATTGGCTCAAAACATCTGTCTTCCGAGCGCCCACTGAAAGGCGTATTCCGATCTCCCTGGTCCGTTCTGTGACAGAGACAAGCATGATGTTCATGATACCGATGCCTCCCACTATGAGTGAGACAGCTGCGATGGCTCCAAGGAGCGCCGTCATGGTCTTGCTGGTGGAGGTAAACGCATCGGATATTTCCGACTGAGTGCGTATTTCAAAATCATTTTCCTGTGTCCCTGCCAGGTCGTGGGCTTTGCGCATGAGTTCTGTGATCTCCTCTTTGGCAGCTTCCATGGATTCTTCGGAGACAGCGCTTGCCATGAGCATATTCACGCGCCGTCCGCCTTGCATCCTGTAGTAGACTGTGGTGGCGGGGGCCAGTATCACATCATCCTGGTCGTTGCCCATGCCTGTCTGCCCCTTCTCCGCCAGTACACCGATAATGGTAAACGGCGTATTATTGATCCTGATGCGGCTGCCCACTGCATCGCCGCCGGGAAAAAGCTCATCTGCCACGGTCTTACCAAGCACGGCTTTTTTTGCCCTGCGTTTCATATCATTTTTTGTAAAGAACTCCCCTTCTGTCAGGTCCCAGCTCTTGATATTCAGATAAGTCTCCGACGCGCCTTCCACGGATGTGGCCCAGTTGCCGTCGCCGCCCACCACCTGAGCGCCAGTCCTCACCATGGGCGAGACCCCGCTGAGAAGGGTGGCTTCTTCGGCGAGCAGATCATAGTCATCCATGTCGATCCGTTTACCGCTGCCGGCGCCTTTACTCACCCCACCTCTGCTCATGGAGCCGGGGAAGACCATGATCATATTGGTGCCCAGAGCGGATATGTTTTCCTCTATATCGTTCTGTGACCCTTTCCCCACGCCCACCATGACCACAACGGAGCATACTCCGATGATGATACCCAGTGATGTGAGAAAAGAGCGTCCTTTATTTCTCAGTATGCTTTTCACAGCCACTTTCAGCAGAAAAATATATCTCATGGACAAACCTCTGCGTTGGCGGGCCTGTTCTCATTGACCTTATCGCTGATGATCCTGCCGTCACGGAGCGTGACGATGCGCTTTGCAAAACATGATATATCCT
>CAZGIO010000191.1:1715-3161 GCA_964525975.1 uncultured bacterium | reverse complement strand
GGTCCCTGCTCATAGCCGCCTCGATCTCACTTTCATCACCGCGTATATAACCCGCTGAGGCTGTGAGGAATAAGAGTATCAGTATCAGATAGAGTATATTATGATGTTTTTTTCCTGCCTTGATCTTATCTTCACCTGCACTCAGAGCCCAGAACAGCACCGCGACTGAGGGTATGTAAAAAACAAGGTCTGTCATAAAATAGATCATAAGCACAGCCAGCAGGGGAAACATCATGTCCCTCCGCCTTCTCCATACATAAATAATCATACCGGCGCTGATCATTAAACCGAATATCCCCATATCAGCAGCGGTCTGCAGCAGCATTGAGTGTGCGTTATGGATAAAATTGGCTCCCTTCAGCATGTATTCCGGGTAATATATGTCAAAGTTATTGATGCCCACTCCTGCCATGGGATGATCCATGAATATCCGTAAGGCCGAAATATAATTGCTGACTCTGAATCCCAGAGAATGTGAAAGGCTTGCGACGCCCCTGAAAGAAACAAAGAGCACAGTTAATGCCCCTCCCGCAGCAGCCGCGAAATATGATGCTTTTCTTGAGTAACGGTATAGATACCAGAGGAGCATCACACCTCCCAGAAGATAACCGATAAAAGTGCGTGTGAGCACCAGCATACATATGTTCAGCGCCGTTATGATCAGATAGGATTTCTTTTTTGTCTTTCTGTAAAGGTATAAAGCGCTTCCCGCTGCGGCAATGGAAAAAAATGCGTATATATTAGGCAAAGCAAAAGTGCCGAAAAACCTGCTCCCTCTGATGATAGAGAGCTGTGCGTCATTAAGCTCAGCTTTTAAGAGCTGAGGATATACCACCAGATACTGATAGGCGGTGTAAACCGCCATGATCAGGGAATAGGCAACGATAAAGAAAGCAGTCTTTCTCCGTTCTTCCCCCTTGAACATGGCATAAACAAGATAATATAGGAGCGCGTAGGCCATATGTTCAGCTGCAAGTGATTTTTCCGGAGTGAACCAGAACGCGCAGAGAAGAAACAACGCCGCGGCTGCAGTATAAAAGTTCCCCGGAAGCCCTCGCTCTTTCTTGAGCAGGAGGGCTCCTGAAATAAAGGCCAGCACAGGGAGATAGAATACATGTTCAATAAAAAGGGAAGGAGTCAAAAACGGGATGCCCATGCAGAGAGCAAGGGCGGCAAATCTTAACGCGTCAAACGTCCGAGTCTTTAACAATGTTATATCCATTTCTTCTCCGGGTATGGGAGAGGGGGCCTGCCCATCATCCATATTTTTAAGTTTGTTAATCGTCAACTTATTAGCTTCCGCCATAAGCGTTCCGCAGGATACAGCGGACAGATACATCGTGGCCCCCACCGATAGATCTATCCCTCCGGTGAGCAGGACAAAGGTCATACCCACGGCGATGATGCCGATGTAGGAACTATTCGACAGGATGATTTCCATATTCT
>CAZGIO010000191.1:0-1705 GCA_964525975.1 uncultured bacterium | reverse complement strand
ATATCCATTTCTTCTCCGGGTATGGGAGAGGGGAATCCCCCTCTCCCATTATAATCAGAATTCTGACGGTAAGATTATATGAGGAGTGACAAAGATAAGTATCTCTTCAGTTGCATCTCTCTTCACTCTCTTTTTAAACAATGCCCCGATTATTGGGATATCCTTGAGTATGGGCACACCTGAAACGCCCAGTGAGGAATCCTTCCTCACCAGTCCGCCTATAACAGCGGTCTTTCAGGCACCCACAAGCAGCTTTGTGCTTGCAGAGTTGGTGGAAATAATAAGATCCGCTCCGTCAGCAGGTGCCGCAAGGTCACTCACTTCTGGTTTGATGTCAAGCATGACTTCATTGGAAGCGTTGATAGTAGGCGTGACATCCAGTTTGATCCCGACTTCCTGGAGCTGACTCACTGTGTTGCCGCTTTCATCTGTAAGGTTGATAGGTATCTTTTTTCCCGATATAAAGCTTGCCGTCTCATTGTTAAGGGCTGTGATCTTTGGCTGTGCCAGCACTTCCGCCTGATCTTCGGTGACCAGCATGGACAGCTTCATATTCAGATCAAACGTATCCAGAAGAGACGTGACGATCTCACCATCAAAACTACCTCCTGTGACAGAGACTGTGGTCCCTCCCCCAGTGGTCTCGGAATAAGTATATGCGCCACTGGAATTCCCCACACTGCTGTTGTTTGAGAGCTGCCAGTCGATGCCCAGCTCGTTCATGACCTCTGAGCTCACGCGTATGAACTTGGCTTCTATCATCACCTGCGCTGTGGGTTTGTCCAGATATTTGATCAGTTCCACAGCCTCGTCAAGCCGCACACCCACATCTGTTATAATAAGGGTATTGGTCCTCTTATCCATGACGATGGTCGCCGATGATGAAAGAGTCCCCTTGACTATGGCCATGATATCCTTTGCGTCAGAGTATGATATGGGTACTATCCTGGTCTCAGCGGGTCCCACGTCTTTCATCTCATTGCGTTTCTTTTCAGCCTCGATCTCCTGTTTAAACTCAGTGGGAGTGGCTACTCTGATGATATTTCCTTTGATCCTGTAAGCATAGCCGTTGCTCTGCAGGATAGTAGCCAGCGCTTCTTCCCACGGAACATTGTGAAGGTCGATGGACACTTCGCCGCTTACTGATTTTGACATCACTATATTGTAGCCTGTTTCCTGAGCCAGGGCTGTGATAAGCAGTGTGATATCCCCCTTTTTGATGGGTTTCTCTCGATTGGTTCCTTCTCTTTTTTTCTTGCTTGTCGCTGCTTCCATAAGGATATCATCATCTTCACGGTAGACCCTGTATGTTATATTTTCCTTAAGCTTAACATCTGATATCACATTGTTCCCCGCCGCAGTGCTCACTACTTCAACCACAGCGCCTTTGCGTACAGGTATATATTTGTTCATCTCGCCCACGTAGGCATTTTCAAATATAAGCCTTATCTTTTCCTCTTTGGGAAGCTGTTCCTCGTTGTACCTCAGCCAGCCCTTGTTTTTAAACCTCAGATAGACTTTTCCGTTTTTATATTCGCTGGTCACACCTGTGATCTCTGTCCTCTCTATGGACTCAGGAGCGTTTATGCGTACAACAAGCTGTTCTTTCTGCTTGTCTATCTCATAAGGATACTCATCGGCCATAGCCAGTGATATCTGAATATCACCGCCGTTTAACGGTGAGACTTTCACATCTTTCACAAAT
>CAZGIO010000190.1:0-3196 GCA_964525975.1 uncultured bacterium | reverse complement strand
ATGGTAAATTTATCTTATATTACAACGGAAGGAAGTGTTCTAAGTGAATGTAACCATAAGGGAAGTCTCCGGAAAAAAGGACATGAACAAGTTTATAAAGTTTCCCATGAAATTATACAAAGGCAATAAATATTGGGTCCCGCCTTTTCTGCTTGATGAAAAGATGACACTCACTAAGGGCAAAAACGCCGCCCTGGAGTTTTGTGACTTCAAATGCTGGCTTGCATATGATGAGAACAACCGTATCGTGGGCCGTATCGCAGGAATAATCAACCATAACTTTATAAAACAGTGGGGAAGCAAAAAAGGCCGTTTCGGCTGGATGGATTTCATCGATGACCTGGATGTTTCCAGAGCGCTTCTTGAGACAGTGGAAAAATGGGTGGCGTCTCAGGGCATGGAGTCTTTGCACGGCCCCCTGGGATTTACAGACTTTGACAAGGAAGGTCTCCTGGTGGAAGGATTTGAAGAGACCGGGACCATGGCCACCATATATAATTTCCCCTATTATGAACAACATATGAAGACCTTGGGTTACAGCAAGGACACTGACTGGATAGAATACAGGATAACCATACCTGAAGAGCCGCTGCCCAGGCTCCAGCGCTTGAGCGATATAGTGCTCAAGAAGTACGGGCTTGCTATCTATGAGGCAAAAAACAAAAAAGAGCTGGCGGCTAAATTCGGCAGGAAGATGTTCGACCTCCTTAATGATGCTTATAACCATCTCTATGGGTTCGTGACTTTGACAGAACATCAGATCGACCAGTATATTGAACAATACCTGGGATTTCTTGAGGCAAAATATGTCTGCGTGATCGTGGATAAGGATGAAGATGTGGTAGGCGTGGGAATAACCATGCCCTCTTTCTCCCAGGCGCTTCAGAAAAATAAGGGCAGGCTTTTACCCTTCGGTTTTATTCAGCTGTTGAAGGCGTTTAAAAAACCTGAAGTCATCGACCTGTATCTTGTGGCCGTGAAAAGTTCCTACCAGGGTAAAGGTGTCAATGCTGCGATCATCAACAATTTTCTCCATATGTTTTCTTCAATGGGTGTGAGATTTGCTGAAAGTAATCCTGAACTTGAGGACAATACCAATGTCCAGGGTCAGTGGAAATTTTTTGAGAATCGTCAGCATAAACGGAGACGGTGCTTTATAAAAAGCATCAGGCATTATGGCGAGAATGTCTGAGAGCGATACTCCCGGGAAAGAGACAAGCCTGGGACGCAGGCTTATGCGCTATTTTTTCGGCAGTATTATTAGCACAGTGACGGATATCGCGGTGCTGTGGGTGCTGAAAGCCTGGATATTCTCCGGTTATTTTTTCACCTATCTGTTTGCTCCGGTGCTTTCATTCGAGATCGCTCTTGTGATCAACTTTGCTATCTCGTATCACTGGGTATGGCGCGACAGGGTGGAGGCCATGCGCTGTCTGAAGGATTTTTTCGCCCGTTTCAGGAAATACCAGCTGGCGTCCCTTCTGGTGCTGGGAATCAAGATGCTGCTTCTCATCGCCATAGAGCGGATGTTCCGTTTTGATGTCGTGCTCTGTAATCTTATTGCTCTCACATTCACGGGTATTATCAACTTTTTTATCAGGGAACACCTGATATTCGGCAAAAAGAGTGCTAAGCCCCCTGTGGAGGGGTTGAAATAAGATTTCTGAATGATATACTAATTCTGATAAGGAGGCTTTTATGGAAAAAGAGTTTAAAGATACCATGAACAAAGTTTGGGAAGCCGTGAAAAGGATCAGCCAGGATGCTTACGAAAAAGGTAAAGAATATACCATGATCGCTGAGCTGAGGCTGAAGATCAACTCATACAACAAGGAAAAAAACAACATATACAGCGAGATCGGACAGATAGTCTATGATGCGCATCTCACAGGAGAAAAAGAGCTTCTTGAAAAAGGCGACTTGAAATCCAAATGCAATAAGATCGATAAGATCTCTGACAAGATCAATACACTGGAATTTGAGATCAAATGCATCAAGGAAGAACACGGTATCAAGGACGAGGATCTTGAAGAAGTAAAGAAAAAAGCGGCGGCCAGCGAAAAAAAAGCATCAGAACCTAAAAAAAGCACAACTGCAAAAAAAAGCACTGCTTCTAAAAAGAGTACAGGCGCGAAGAAGACAGAGAAATAGAAGCGGAGTGTCTGATGATAAAACGTGAAGATGCGCTGCTGCTCCTGAAAAAGCATCTGAAGAACAAAAACCTTATCAAGCATTCTCTCGCAGTGGAAGCTGGTGTAAAGGGACTTGCGGATAAGTTTGACGGAGACCGGGAAAAATGGGGCCTGGTGGGTCTTCTGCATGATATAGATTACAGTTTTACCGCGGATACACCTGAAGAGCATGGCCTGAAAGCCATGGATATACTCGAAGAGGAAAAAGCCGGTCTTGATGAGGATATGATGTATGCTATCAAAGCCCATTCAGGTTATTATCCCCGTAAAAGCCGTCTGGATGAAGTGCTGTATGCCGTGGACCCCCTTACCGGGCTGATCGTGGCTTCCGCTCTCATGCATCCTGAAAAAAAGATAGATGCCCTGGATGTGGATTTTCTTATGAGACGGTTCAAGGAGAAATCTTTCGCCAAAGGAGCAAGACGGGAAGTCATCGCTTCCTGTGAGGCTTTCATGCCTCTTGATGAATTCATGGAAAATGTCCTCATCAGCATGAAAGGAATACACGAAGAACTGGGATTATGACGGGGGCTTATTATCACAAGGTCGCCATAACATCCGATCGTAAATCTGTCCATCTTATACTGGAAAGACTGCCGGAAGACCTGCTGGATCAATATGTGGAAGAGAGTTTTATACCTGAAGAGTCTGTCCCTGGTGAACTGGATGAAGATTCTTATTCAAGACCCCGAGACAATAGTGTTTCCCTTGCTTTTTTTTATGAGGAGCGTGATGCGGCGCTCATAACGATGTCACGGCTCCGTGAGGCGGGATTCAGCGATATCTCAATGGAAGCTGTGTGTATCGACCAGTTTCCCCGTCTTATTGATGTTGGAGAAAACTCCCGTGTAATCTTCGTGAACAGCGGAGTGGATCGTAAAGAGGGGCGCAGACCGCTTTATATCTCAGGCAGTCAGATATTCGGCACAGGAGAACATCCCACGACAAAACTCATGATCCATGCCCTTGAATCATACGATATGACAGAAAAAACGTGTATCGAC
>CAZGIO010000189.1:0-3206 GCA_964525975.1 uncultured bacterium | reverse complement strand
CATGAATGGCGAGAGGATGAGCAGCGCGGCAAGGGAGGCGATGAAGTTGAAGAGGCTGTTAAGCAGCGCGTAGAGGGAAAACTCTTCTTCTTTTTTTTCGATCTCTCTGAAGATATAGTAGAAATAATCTTTTTCAAGATGTCTTACGGGGAGTCGCCCTGTAAGCAGTTCAAACATCTCATCCACGTAATATATTTTCACACCGGATTGTTTCAGCTGATTGAGGGAATACATGAGTTTTTTTGTTATGCGTGTGTCTTTGGCCACGATGAGGTAATGGATGTTTTTGCTGGATATTACTTCGCAGAGCATATCTTCGGTTCCCAGATGTTTCACAGTTCCGATTATTGAATCTTTTTTTTCAACGACCTCGTCTCCGTCATATATCACCAGGTCATTTTTTTCCGTATTGGAGAAAAAACCCTTCAGATCAAGACGCAGCAGTGTGCTTTTGAAGATCTCTCGTGCTACGGATCTGCCGGTGAACTCTCCGCCGACGATGACCACGCCGCTGTTTTTGATTCTGTTCATAACCATGCCCATGAATCCCGCGAGGAGGAAAAGAAGAACAAGGATGAGGATGTTCTTTATAAGGTTGATGTGCCAGCCTGCAAGCGAGCCTGTTTCCATGAACCGTATTGACATGGTTATCAGGAAGGCAATGGATGTTGTCCAGAAGGCGGTTTTTATGAAAAACGAGGTTTTTGCGAATGAGCTGATGTTGAAGAAACCCAGGAGATACAATATGAGGTTCCATATGGCTGCGTAAGCGGCGAAATCCAGCCAGAATGCAGGGGTGAAGAGTGTCTCTCCGATATATATTCTGGCAAGCAGGATGGAAATGAAGATGGACAATACTGATATAAAAAAGAAATAGTAACGCAGTTCTTCAAGTTTTTTCTTCATTGGCTTTCCGTTCCCAGTTTATCGTGTCGGCGCACATATCTTCCAGGGTTTTTTCCGGTGCCCAGTTAATGATTTTTGAAGCGGTCTCATAAGATGCGATGAGCACAGGAGGATCTCCCGGACGACGGCCTTCCTCGATGGTATTGATCTTTCTCCCTGAGACCTGTTCCACGGCTTTTACCACTTCCTTCACCGAATAGCCTTTTTCGCTGCCCAGGTTCAGGACGATGTTTTTCTGATTTTCTTCGATGTGAGACATGGCTGAAAGGTGAGCTTTGCAGAGATCGGTGACATGTATGTAATCCCGGACACAGGTGCCGTCAGCTGTGTCATAATCAGTGCCGAACAGGGCCAGATGTTTCCGTTTTCCCAAAGCGGCTCTCACGGCGATGGGTATAAGGTGTGTTTCCGGGTCATGCATCTCACCCACGTCACCCTGGGGGTCTGTGCCAGCGACGTTAAAATATCTGAGAGAGGCGAAGTTGAATTCCTCGGTCCCGGACACGGCTTTCAGTATGTTTTCCACCATTGCCTTAGTGGCGCCGTAATGGTTTACGGGATTTCTTCTTGCGTTTTCTTTAATTGGCACAGCCTGTGGGATGCCGTAAACGGCGGCGGACGAGGAAAAGACCAGGAAGCGTATATCATGTTCGATAAGCGTTTTGATGAACGAGAGTGTCTGTCCCACGTTGTTGTGATAATATTTCAGGGGATCAATCTGAGATTCTCCAACGAGGCTGTATGCGGCGAAATGGAAAGCGCCGTCGATTGTGTTTTTATGGAGATAAGCGTGCAGTGCTCCCGGATCACCGATACTGCTTTTTATGAATGTTATGCGTTTTCCGTATTTGGAAGTAAGTGTATTTACGGCAGTCATGAATCCCGTGGATAAGTTGTCGAGGATCACCGCTTCCGCGTCTGTATTATCCATGAGGTATTTTACGAAATTTGAACCGATATAGCCTGCTCCTCCGGCAATGAGATACTTTTTCATATCCACGTCCTTTCATAACATAGTATAATGAAAAAGCGAAATATCTCAATATTTTTAAAAAATCAGCAGTTCCATAATTTCTCCACATTTGGTTATTATACTAATAACAGATAACAAAAAAACGGAGGTGTTTTTATGAAAAAAGTTTTTTTGACAGTGTTAGTTGTACTCTTCGCAGTTGGTACCATGATGGCCATGCCGGCGAAAGCTGAAGGCAGGATGAATGCCAAAGGAGAAAAGGGTGAACGGTTTGAAGAGATGAAAGAATACAGAGATGAGATCCTTGAAGCCCATAAAGATCTGATTGTCGGCAACAGGAAAAAGATCGAGAAGATCAAGCTGAGCATGGAAAAGATCGGCATAGAGATCAAAGAAGAGATGATGAAAGACGATCCGAACTGGAGTAACGTGAAAAATCTCATGGTCAAAGAGAAAAAGCTGAGAGACCAGGTATGGGAGATCAGGACCGACGAGAGGATCACAATCCTTAAAAGCCTGACACCTGAACAGCGTGAAGAAATGGGCAGGATGCTCGGCGGCAGAGGCGACAGAAAACCCGGCCGCGGCGGAAGATCCGGCATGGGAAGATAAACTGAATAAAGAGTAAAAGTGAAAAAGCCCGCATATAATTTATGCGGGTTTTTTTTTGTCCCAGAATATGTTATTGTTGTATCATGATAATGGAGGGAAAATTTGGCTGAAATTCTTTTTGTGTCTCCAACGGCGCACAATCCCAGAATGAAGAACCGTGTAGACGCCCTTTCTGAAAAACACGAAGCGTCATTTTGTTTCTGGGACAGGACAGGGGGAAAACTAAGGCTTCCTGAGGAGAATCTTAAACAAACATATGTAATGGAAGGGAACTGCAGAGGGATGAAATTCAGCACTCTGCTGGGATATTTTCGTTTTATGTGTTTCTCCATAAAAAAGATGTTGAAAGCAAAACCAGATGTCATACATGCTTTCAGGTTTGAATCTCTGATAGCAGCATATATTTACAAAATGATTTTCCGAGGGAAGAGCGTCATTGTCTACGAAGTGGCGGATCTGCCGTCATGCGTGCATCCAGTGGGTAAAAGCCGGATGAAGCGTTTCTTATCCTGTATATCATCGGGGCTTGAAAAGATGATGATCAAAAAAGCCAGTATTGTAATATTTACCTAGCAGGGTTTTTATGATGCGTATTATCGCAGCATCTGCGGCAATGTCCCCTGGATAATCCAGGAATACATCGTGCGTCCTGAGATCCTTGCGGGATACAAACGGGAAAACAGGTGTCCGGAAAGAGTGACAGTGGCTTTTTTCG
>CAZGIO010000188.1:0-3228 GCA_964525975.1 uncultured bacterium | reverse complement strand
GATACAAACAGGGGTTTCGGGATATATGTCTATGAAGAGAATCCCCTGGAGAGCAGTGATGTCCAGCTGCTTATTAAAAACTCATTTATACTGAAGATGAAAGCTGTGACAAGCCCTGTGATCCCGTCGTGGTTTCTTTCGGAGCAAGAACTTAATGAATGCAATGAGGTTGATTTTCTGGAGATCCAGGGGGTTCTTATTGCCGTGGACAAAAATAATAAGACTGTTTATTATCTGAGATAGAAACAAACTATCAGTTTTCGTTATTTTATCAAAAGGTTTATTTACACCCTTTTAACTTGAAAACCGGACTTCTTCTGGTACACTTCCCCAGTCAAACAGAAGTTTAATCAGAGAAGGACTGGTAAAAAGTGAAAAAAATAAAGAATATTGCGATCATTGCACACGTTGACCATGGGAAGACCACTCTTGTAGACGCCATTTTACAGCAGAGCGGATTGTTCAGAAGCAATCAGCACGTGGTGGAACGTGTCATGGATTCCGCGGATCTCGAAAGAGAGCGGGGAATCACCATATTTTCAAAGAATGCTTCCTTTGAATACAAGGGCCATAAGATCAATATAGTGGACACCCCGGGCCATTCGGATTTTGGCGGTGAAGTGCAGCGTATCATGAAGATGGTGGATTCTGTGCTGCTGCTGGTGGACGCGGTGGAAGGACCAATGCCTCAGACCAAATATGTGTTGAAAAAATCACTGGAGCTGGGACTGAACCCCATCGTTGTAATCAATAAGATAGACCGGCCTAATGCCGACCCCCATCGAGTGGAAAACCTTGTATTCGATCTGTTCTTTGAGCTGAATGCCACTGAAGAGCAGCTGGATTTTCCAGTGATATACGCTTCTGCCAGGGAAGGGTACGCGGTGACGGATATGTCCCATGAAAAGGAAAACATCGTGCCCCTTCTTAATACCATACTGGAGAAGGTAAAAGACAGTAACGGTGACAGAAAAAAGCCATTTCAGTTCCTGGCTTCCGCTGTGGAATATAACAATTATGTGGGCAGGATCATCACAGGAAAGATATACAACGGCAGCGTCTCCAAGAACGATGAAGTGATGATCATCAGAAGAAACGGGGAAATGAAAAAAGGAAAAGTCTCCGTGGTCTATGTATACAGCGGGCTGAGCAAGAAAGAAGTTTCAAAAGCGTACGCAGGTGATATCGTCTCTCTTGCAGGAATAGAAGAGATCGACGTGGGAGAGACTGTAAGTTCAGTTGCCAATCCCCAGGCTATCCCTTCCATGGATATCGATGAACCCACTATATCCATGACATTCAGCGTGAACAATTCTCCGTTCGCCGGTAAAGAAGGAAGTTATGTGACTTCGAGAAATCTCAGAGAAAGGCTTGAGAAAGAACTGAAAAGCAATGTGAGCCTTAAACTTGAATTTACCGATTCCCCTGATGAGTTTATTGTCAAGGGAAGGGGCGAACTGCAGCTTTCCATACTCATCGAGACCATGAGACGCGAAGGATATGAGTTTCAGGTTTCAAAACCCGAAGTCATTTATAAAGAAAAGGACGGGAAGAAGCTGGAGCCGTATGAAAGCGCCATGATCGATGTGGCCGATGAATATGTGGGCGCTGTCATCGAGATGTTCGGAAAACGCAAAGGTGAGATCGTGGATATGCAGCAGGGAACAGACGGTTATACCCGTGTGGAGTTTATGATACCCTCCAGGGGGCTTATCGGGTTTTCCAACGAGTTCATGACCATAACCAGGGGGACAGGGATCATCAACCATGTCTTTTCAGATTACGGCCCATACAAAGGTGAGTTACCGGGACGTACACGCGGTGTGCTTATCGCCATGGACAAGGGTGTCTCAGTGGCTTACGCTCTGGATAACCTCCAGAACAGGGGCACGCTTTTTATCGGACCACAGGTAAATGTGTACGGCGGGATGATCGTGGGCGAAAACAGCAGGGAAGATGATCTGGTTGTGAACGTCCAGAAGGGTAAGAAGCTCACCAATGTGAGAGCATCTGGATCAGATGACGCCATCAAGCTTACACCACCGAGGATATTTTCCATTGAGCAGGCCATAGAGTTCCTTGATGATGATGAGCTCCTGGAGATCACACCGGAAAGCTTTCGATTGAGAAAACGCATACTGGATCATATTAAAAGAAAACAGGCGGGATTTAAAAAATAACGCCGGGAGATTTTATGGGAAACCAGCTGAACAATCTCAAAAAAACATACAGGTATGATGAACAGAGCAGGTCATTTCACATTGATATCAGGATAGATTATTACAGGGATCTTTACAATGAATGGGACTATGCTCCCGTTAAAAGGAGAGACCTTGATCAGGGGCTGCTGCAGTTTCTCAATGACTGCTCGGAAGAAGTGCCGCTGAAGTACGGTTTTATCATCAATTTCTATCTTCCCGCAAAGATGAAAAACAGTGCAAGAGAGGCGCGCAGCATCGAAGGGCTCAGGAATTTTTTTGATTATTCCATACGCCGTCTGGGAACGGACAAGAGAACTATGCTCAAGACCTCTTCTTTTTACGGTTTTTCAGGAGCGCTGCTCCTGACCGCGGGATTTCTTGTTCAGAACTTCTTAAAGGCAAAATCAGCGTTTGTACTCCTTTCAGAAGGACTCTTTATCGGCGGATGGGTGCTTTTCTGGGAATTGTTCTCATTCATTTTCTTTAAAGTGGGCAGTTTAAACCGGGAGATCAAGTATTTCCGGCGATTGAAAAAATCAGAGATCCAATACCATTACATATAAGACAGTCAGCTTATGTCATGACAACTTTAAATATCTGAGAACCTGTTATATGTTTATAACAGGAGGCTTTGTTATGGAATATGGTTACATTGTTGACGAAAAAGATGTCATTGTGGAGATTGACGACAACTGGAAAGAGTTTGCACAGGCGAACTGGGACGGGCAGTTCCAGAGAGAATGGGTTTTGGGTAAGCCTTTATGGGATTTTATATCCGATGAGACCACTAAGCATATTTACAGGACTCTGGTGGAGCGTATCAGGAGAGGACAGCGGGAGTCATTCGATCTTCCTTTCAGGTGTGATTCAGACGAGACAGTGCGTGAGATGTCCATGCGTATAGAACCCATGGATGACGGTAAAATAAGATTCCGGAGCACTCTGGTCAAAAGGACTCCCAGGGAAGATATTCATTTTTATGCTCAGGAGAACAGGGACAAAAGTAAATTCGTACGCATGTGCAGCT
>CAZGIO010000187.1:0-3287 GCA_964525975.1 uncultured bacterium | reverse complement strand
ATAGAGGAGGTCAGAGGGGGGATATCCGTCATCGGGATAACAGATGAATATATTGTACTGCATATGCTTGATAATGGAGATACATCCAGAAATATTTTCGGAGGAGATAATCCCACTGTGATGTCCATACTGGTACTAAAAAAACCTGATGAGCTGCGTTGAAGGATAAAAAAAGAAGTTATGCCGGGGGCCGGGCGGGGCGAAAATAAGTCCCTCTTCATCCATGCCCCCTGACACGAGACGGGAAAGTATTTTAAGATATCAGAAAAATGACTCTTTCCTGAAGCTGGTGTGAGAAAAAAGGCATATTGACCATGTGAATAAATTATGAGATATTATATAAGGGAGGTATCCGATGGATTCTGTGAATTTCTGGGATGTTGTGAGAAACAGAAGAAGTATCCGGAGATTTCATGATAAAACACCCTCCATGGAGAGCGTTGAACGTATAATGGAAGCGGCTCTAAAAGCACCCTCGGGAAAAAACAGACAGAACTGGTTTTTCAAGGTCATTTTTGACAGGGAAGTGATACGGGAGATAGCATCTGCTATCATGGAAAAGAACAGGAAGATAGCGGATGCATTAACAGATGAAAAAGCAGATAAATTCAGCAGGTTTGCGAAATATTCGACATTTTTCAAAGATGCTCCTGTGCTGATACTGGGATTTGCCGGACCCTATGATATCACGGGATACGCGGAACTCATTGAAGCGGGGATGGCAGATGAGGCTGAAGGTCTGCAGTTGACTGCGCCTGGGATCCAGAACCTGGGAGCGGCTTTTGAGAACCTTCTCCTTGCAGCGGAAGCCTCGGGGTTGTCCGGATGCTGGATGACCAGCCCCAACTATGCGGCAAAAGAGATAATGGAAGTTGCAGGAGCTGTCCCGGAAGGTTACCGGTTGGCGGCTATGACGCCGTTGGGGTTCCCCATGGAAAGGACAGAAGGACCTGAAAAAAAAAAGCGTCTCAGCCAAGGTAGAATATGTATTCTGATATAAGGGGGCGTTTTTCAGCAGCGGGAAAAGCTGCGGGAAAGATGTTTGGACCCATGGATTCCATAACAGGTGATGATATGTATGATATATTTTCCGATGTGGAAGTCTGCAGATATCTGCAGAGGCAGCCCATGGGGAATATGGATGAAGCGGACAGCCTGCTCAGACAGTGGTTCCGTGAGTACGAGACGGGAAAAAGCATACACTGGTGTCTAAGAGAGAAGGAAGATCTTCCTGTGAAAGGGGTAGTAGGCATTCAATATATCGACTGGGACAACAGGTCGTGTGAACTCAGCGCTGTTTTCAAAAGAGATGAGAGGGGAAAGGGACTGGTCACTGAGGTCATGCCAGGTGTGCTCAGGGCGGCATTTCTTGCGCTGGGCATGGAGAGGGTCGAGATAAGATTGACTCCCGGCAACAGGGCTTCTGAAAAGACGGCGGAGAAATTCGGATTTAAGTTTGAAGGCATTTTAAGGGAATATGTCCAGCTGGAAAAGGGTATGTTCCTTGATGAAAGCATATATTCGCTGTTGAAAGGTGAATATTTAAAGAAACATCACGGAACAGTTGAAAAATATCCAATATAGTGTGAGAATAAATATATGTGATGATATTTTTCTTGATAAAGAAGAAAGGATTTATATACTAAAGGCGGGAGTGTATATATATGAAAAAGATCATTTTTCCTGAGGATGTGAAAATCGAGACCGAGATGGCCGAGAACACAGTGGAATATCAGCTCAAGCTGGGTGACGAGGAATATGTGCTTGAAAATTACGAAGCGTCACTGAAGGCTTATGAAAAAGTCCTTGTGCTCGGCGGTGAATACCCCGATGTGTTCAATAAAATGGGTAATATCCTAAATGTCATGGGGAAGAAGTTTGAAGCTGTGGAGTCTTATAAGGATGCCCTCAAGATCAATCCGTCATATCTGGATGCCATTGTGAACCTGGGATCCCTGTATTCGGACATGGGTGATGAAGACAACGCGATAAAGCAGTTTAAGAAAGCATTGGAGATAGACCCGAACAATTCCGAAGCCTTGTTCAACCTCAGGCTGGTTGCGGGAAACGAATCAAAAGAAAACGGTTTCAACCAGATCGAGTTCATGATCGATATAGGGAAATCTTATTACGAGGAAAGCATGTACAGACAGGCTATAGAGAAATTCAAAGAGGTGGTGAGGCTTAAACCCAACTACCATGATGTGTCACTGCTCCTTGCTAACTCATATCTGCAGGACGGGTTTTATCAGAGCGCGGAAAACATATATAAATCCATATTAACAAAAAAACCGGATTGGGATATTGTATATGTCAATCTCGGGACACTGTATTACAACCAGATGAAGTTTAAGAAAGCGGTTGACAACTGGGAAAAAGCCATCAATTACGGCGCGGATCAGGATAAGGTCAAGATCTGCATACAGGAAGCCGTCTCAAGGACAGAAGAATGACAGATTACGGGAAATATTTTTATGAGGAACCGGAAATCGCCGATCTCTCTTATGTACATGACAGTGCAGTGGTCATGGGTGCCACCACGGTCCATGAGCGGGCAAGCATATGGCCCAATGTGACCATTAGGGCTGATATCAATAAGATAGTCATAGGCGAAGGATCGAATATCCAGGATAACAGTGTCGTGCATGTGGCAGACGATTATCCCGCTCTTATTGGAAAAAACGTCACAGTGGGACACGGTGCGATCATACATGCGTGCAGGATAGAGGACAATTGCCTGGTGGGCATGGGAGCGACGATACTGGATGGCGCAGTCATAGGAAAGGATTCCATCGTAGGTGCCAATGCGCTTGTGCCAAAGGGTATGGAAGTACCCCCGGGAAGCCTGGTGATGGGGATGCCCGCAAAGGTGAAACGTGATCTAACCGAGGATGAAAAATTATTTTTGATCAAGTCTGCGGAACATTACTGGGAATTAGCTTTAAAATATAAGGAGAACAGCTCATTATGACAAAAAAGCTTTGTTGTATTTTGATTATTGCATTGTTTTTAACAATATTTACAGGTAATGCATATGCGAACAGGGAGAACAGAGAGATCCTTGACAGTATTTACATAAAGGCGATGGATGCGATGGATGAAAACGATTATGCAAAAAGCGCGCGAGCCTTGTATGATTATATAGTTGCCGCCCCAAATGACGACAGCAGAAAAGCAGAAGTATATTTTCAGCTGGGGAATATCTACAGATACGCTGGATTACATGGAGAGGCAGGCTGCTTCTGCCTGACCTGTAAGCATTTCCATTCCGCTTAATGCAACTGCAC
>CAZGIO010000186.1:0-3406 GCA_964525975.1 uncultured bacterium | reverse complement strand
AAAGAATTTCTTCAGGCTGCCACTGAAGTCCTTGAATCACTGAGTCCTGTCATGGACAAAGAGCCTAAATATGAGAAGGCACGTATTCTTGAGAGACTCGTGGATCCCGAAAGAGCGATTTTGTTCAAGGTGCCTTGGAAAGATGACAAGGGCGAATATCATGTAAACAGAGGATTCAGGGTTCAGTTCAACAGTGCCATCGGACCTTATAAAGGCGGACTGCGTTTCCATCCTTCTGTTAACCTGAGTATCCTTAAGTTCCTGGGTTTCGAGCAGATCTTCAAAAACAGCCTCACAGGCCTCCCCATGGGCGGCGGCAAGGGCGGTTCTGATTTCGATCCCAGAGGCAAATCCGACAATGAGATCATGGCTTTCTGCCAGTCATTCATGACTGAGCTTTTCAGGCATATAGGCCCTGACACAGACGTTCCTGCCGGTGACATCGGTGTTGGCGGACGCGAAGTAGGTTATCTCTTCGGTCAGTACAAAAGACTTGCCAACGAGTTCACAGGCGTGCTCACAGGCAAAGGCCGCAGCTTCGGCGGCAGCCTTATCAGACCTGAAGCCACTGGTTTCGGCGTTGTATACTTCGCACAGGAAATGCTCAAGACAAAGGGTGAGAAACTCGAAGGCAAGACAGTAGCCATCTCCGGTTTCGGCAACGTGGCATGGGGCGCAGCAACCAAAGCCACTGAACTTGGCGCTAAAGTCGTGACCATCTCCGGTCCCGACGGATACGTATATGACAAAGACGGCATCTCCGGCGAGAAGATAGACTACATGCTGGAAATGAGAGCAAGCGGCCACGACAAGGTTCAGGATTTCGCTGACAAATTCGGCGCTGAATTCCATGCCGGCAAAAGGCCCTGGGAAGTCAAAGTCGATATCGCTCTTCCCTGCGCCACTCAGAATGAAGTCAATGGCGACGACGCCAAGACACTTATCGCCAACGGCTGCATGTGCGTCACAGAAGGTTCAAACATGTCTTCAACACCTGAAGCCATCGAAGCCTTCCTGGCAAGCAACGACAAGATCATGTTCTCACCTGGCAAAGCTTCCAATGCCGGCGGCGTTGCCACTTCAGGACTTGAGATGTCACAGAACAGCCTGAGATACAGCTGGACAAGAGAAGAAGTGGATGAAAAACTGCATCAGATCATGATAAACATCCACAGCGCTTGTCTTGAAGCTTCAAAGAAATACAGCACACCCGGCAACTATGTCGATGGTGCCAATATTGCAGGATTCATCAAAGTCGCCGATGCCATGCTGGCTCAGGGACTTGTCTGATCCCATATATTGTTTAACGATAAAGGCCGCGGAAATATTCCGCGGCCTTTTTTTTTCTCTTTTTCCATCTGAAAATTATATCTCTTTTCATGTATAAATTGACTTGACAGGGGGGGCGCCGATAATATAATAAATCGGCTTGACAGAGGGACTTAAGGCTCATTCGTGTTTCTAGTTCCGCCGCCTGTCTGAACAGATGTCGGCCTGCGCCGCGGTTTAGTTTTTTATTGAAAGGAGACTCTTATGTGACTTGGTAGACACATACTCGCTGAGTTTTATAATTGTGATGAAAAAATGATGGACAATGTAGATTATATCTCCGGCGCCATGAATGAAGCTGCACGAATCTCAGGAGCCACAGTGGTTGGTTCAGAGTTTCACGAGTTTGAACCATGGGGTGTCAGCGGTGTTGTTGTCATATCAGAATCACATCTCAGCATACATACCTGGCCTGAATACAAATATGCAGCCGTTGACCTTTTCACATGCGGCAGCGATGTAAACCCCTGGCTTGGACTTGAGTATCTTAAGGATAAGTTCAACGCAGGCCATATTGAGACTCAGGAACTGTCTCGCGGCATCGTTGAAAAAGGAAAGAAATATTCAGCTTTGACAGATACAGTGAATGTCACACATAAACCCCAGGCGGAACCCGCTGCTGCAAACTGAAAGGAACATCATGGGAATATGGTTCACAGAAACTCTTACATACGGAAACAGCGCATCCCTCTCGTTCAAAGTGGACAGGATGCTGTGCGAGAAACAAAGCGACTTCCAGCATATAAAGATATTTGAAAACAGCCTCTTCGGCCGTATTATGGTCATCGATGATATCACAATGCTCACAACTAAAGATGAATTCGTCTATCATGAGATGATAACCAATCCCGCCTTTGCGGTGAATCCCGGGATAAAAAACGTCCTGGTCATCGGAGCAGGAGACGGCGGCACCATAAGAGAACTCACAAAATTTTCCTCCGTTGAACATATTGACTGGGTTGAGATCGACGGCAAAGTAATAGAACTGTCAGAAAAATATCTTCCGGGACTCTCCTGCGCAAACGGCGACTCCAGAGTAAATCTCCTGGTTGGAGACGGCGTCAGATACGTGGAGGAATATAAGGGCGTTCCCTATGACCTCATCATAGTGGACTCGACAGATCCCATAGGCCCCGGAGAGGGACTATTCGGGACATCATTCTATACCAGATGCCGCGATATCATGTCCCATGAAGGCATTATAATCAACCAGGCGGAAAATCCCCATTACTCGGAAGAATGGGTAAAAGGCATACATAATAAATTAAAATCCATCTTCCCTGTAGCAGCCATGTATCAGTCTTTCATCCCCACATATCCGTCGGGGCACTGGCTCTTCGGATTCGGGTCCAAGAAATTCACACCCCTGGACATCAAGGCCATGCCCGCTCATCTGGACTCTCTTAAATACTATAACGAAGATGTTCACAAAGGCGCGTTCGCGCTGCCGAACTTTCTGAAAAAAATCCTGGAATAACAACTTTCAGATTGATGATTGGAAAGAGCCGGCTGAATGCCGGCTCTTTTTTTCACGTTATTTTTTTATCTTTTTGACTGCTTTCTTAATAGTCGCGGGAACAAGATCCCCTTCTCCAGTGATGACCGGAGGATAGATAAAAGGCTGACCGTTGTCTTCCATGATCTTTCTGCCCTCGTCAGAGAGAAGGAAGAGCATGAATTTCTCAGCTGCAGCGGCATTGGCGGCATTCTTCGGTATAGTGATACCGTAAACCATAGGCGCGCCTGTCTGTGTTATATACTCCCCGGGTTTCTTTCCGGAGACCTGAACCTTGGCATTGGCGTAAAAATCTGAATAATCAGCTGTCTTCAGGTTGATCTTATCATCAAGTATCACGTAAGGAGCGTCATGCTGCTGTGATACAGAGCGATATATGAAAAGATAATCCAGCTCGCCAGCTTCCACCATGGAGATAAGATCCACTTCTTTATCCCTGATCATGGTGTTCTTTTTGTTGAGAAGTCTTTCATAAAGTCCTTCATCCTCATAAAATTTTTCAGCAAGCTGCCATACAAGCAGAGCGCGGTATCCGCACGGATCGGCATTGGGATTGCTTCT
>CAZGIO010000185.1:0-3426 GCA_964525975.1 uncultured bacterium | reverse complement strand
ACGCAGGGCAACATTTACATCTTTTATTCTTTCTTTATCAATATACATGACTCCCTCCGGGGTTCATCCTGTCATATGTCTAAATTCTTCACCAGCAGAGCATTCCTCTGGATAAACTCTCTTCTGGGACGGGGATCATCCCCCATGAGAACAGAAAAGGTCTCCGCGGCCTCTATGGCATCTTCCATGTTCACTCTCAGAAACACCCTCTGTTCAGGATCCATGGTAGTCTCCCACAACTGCTCCGCATTCATCTCGCCCAGTCCCTTGTAGCGCTGCAGGGTGTAGCCGCTCTCACCGAACTTTTTCACAGTCTCATAAAGCTCTCTGAGACTGTATACTTCCGCGGCCTTTTCCCCTGCGGATACAGTGGCGACAGCTTCAAGAGATTCCTCATCAAAAGTCTCCAGAGAAAACCCGTATTTATCCAGGGTCTTTTCTATGCCGGCTATATTGGACAGTTCATGGATATCCCAAATATCCACAACCTCATCGTCATCGATGGTATCTATCAGAGCCGGGTCGTCCTTGCCCTTGTTCTGCTCCGCAAGATATTCGTTCTTCGCATTATCTATGATCTCTTCGAGCTCATTTTCATCGTTCGCGTAAAAAATCGATTCATCAAACTTATGAAAGCATTTGTACTTGGGGAACCCGATATCCTTCATCTCATAGTAATCTTCCAGGGTAATACCTTTTGTACTCATCTTGAGGATATAATCCTGAAGTTCAGCGATCATATTGAGCAGGTTTTCAAGACGTGATTTTTCATAATCCCTGCCCCCTGAAGATACAGTAACAGAATCAAGCACGTTTTCTATGAGAAAACGGTCTAGTTCTTTCTGCGACTGTATATACCTGTATTTTTTTCCCCTGGCGACTTTATACAGAGGCGGCTGAGCAATATACAGATACCCGCTGGTTATGAGCTGCGGGAACATCTTATAGAAAAAAGAGATAAGCAGCGTCCGTATATGGGCTCCATCCACATCAGCATCTGTCATGATCACGATCTTGTGATACCGCAGCTTTGTTATATCGAAGCTTGCGCCGAATCCCACGCACAGCGCTGTGATCAAGGTCCTGATCTCATTGTTTTTCAGCAGTTTCAGTTCAGCATTTTTAAAGACATTGATCAGCTTACCCCTCAGAGGCAAAATAGCCTGAAAACGGCGGTTTCTTCCCTGTTTGGCGGATCCGCCCGCTGAATCGCCCTCCACGATGAAAAGCTCGGAGAGTATGGGATCCTTTTCGCTGCAGTCAGCAAGTTTGCCCGGCAGGGCCGTTGAGTCCAGCGCGCTTTTTCTCCTGGCCAGTTCCTTGGCTTTGCGCGCCGCTTTCCTGGCGACATTGGCATCCACTGCTTTCTGTACGATCTTCCTGGCAACTGAAGGGTTCTCATCAAAAAAGAGCGCGAATTTCTCATTACATATGGATTCCACGATCCCTTTGATCTCCCCGTTGCCGAGCTTTGTCTTGGTCTGGCCCTCGAACTGGGGTTCTGGTACTTTCACCGACACCACGGCTGTCAGGCCTTCCCGCACATCATCACCCTGAAGACGGGCGCCTTTGTCTTTAAGCAGCTTATTGTTCTCGGCGTAATCATTGATGACTTTTGTCACCGCTGACCGGAATCCCGTGAGATGGGTCCCGCCCTCAATAGTATTGATATTGTTCACATAGGAATATATTACCTCCCCGTAGGTCTCGTTGTAGGAAAGCGCCACATCCACTGTCACATCATCTCTTATCTCAGAGAAAAAGATGGGTTTTGCGAACAGCATGGTGTTGTTCTTGTTCAGGAACTTGACAAAAGCTCCCAGTCCACCGTCGTACTTGAACGTCGAGACTTTGCCGGACCTCTGATCCTCAAGGGTGATGCGTATGCCGGCATTAAGAAACGCCAGCTCCCTCAGCCTTTTCGCCAATGTGTCAAAATTATATTCTGTCACTTCGAATATCTCAGGGTCTGGCTTAAACCAGGTCTCAGTACCGTTGGAGGTGCTTTTGCCCGTAACATCAAGGGCCGAGACAGCCTTTCCTCTCTCAAAAGCCTGTTTATATACCTTACCGCCCCGTTTTACAGTGACTTCACACCGCGTGGAAAGGGCGTTCACGCAGGAGACACCCACTCCGTGGAGACCTCCTGAGACTTTATATGATTTTTTATCAAATTTTCCACCTGCATGAAGCATGGTCATGGCCACTTCAAGCCCCGACTTCCCCTTATACACAGGATGTTCGTCAACGGGGAAACCCCTTCCGTCATCACTCACTGATATGGAGTTATCCTCGCCGATAGAGACCTTTATTGTCCTGCAGTACCCCGCGAGAGCTTCATCGATGCTGTTATCCACCACCTCGTAAACAAGATGATGCAGTCCCAGATTTCCCGTGCTGCCGATATACATGGCCGGCCGCTTTCTGACGCCCTCAAGCCCCTCGAGTACCTTGATACTGTTTGAATTATATTCTGTCAATTTCAACCTCCTTATTCAGGGCTTTTTTCATTTTATATCACGAATACAGCAAAAAACAAGAATATCTGCCGATTCATGCGTTTTAATAACCAAATTCATAAGATTAGCAGGTGAAAACTCCCGTTTTCACCTGCTTTTATTTTATCATAATTTAGCTGAAAGTAAAGAAATATAACGATTTTATATCATCTCGACACCGTTGAAAAAAGGGTCAAAACTCGGTGAGACATCTGGGTCTTTCCCCTGTTTTAAGCGCCCTGTCGAGACGGGGCAGCAGCTCCGGACTGCTGCATTCGATAAGCCCCATCCTGTAAGCTCCCGTACCGCTCAAAGCGCCTATCAGCATTGAGGAAAAAACATCAGTCCCCAGAGTGATCTTCATGCGGGGTGTCTCTCCGCTATGGACGCCGGGAATAGAGAGCGCGACGGTCTGATCCCCTTCTCCGGGAAAGACTCCGTGGACAATAAACTCCACGGAGATACCTTCGCCGTTCAGAACAGTCCCGTCAAAAAGACCTGCAAGGTCCCGGTCTCCGGTATATCTGCACATGAGTCCCACACCCCCCTGATAAGAGAGGTGGTTTACCCCCCAAAGGAGGTCACAGCTGCTGTCCCGGGGATCGTCGAACATATGATACAGCTCGTCATCGAAAGTGGTGATCTCCGTCCAGATACACTGGTCCCGCTGACTGTTTAAAAAAGCATAAAGGGACAGGGCTGATCCAGGACGGGCATTGTCATGGAGCATCTCTCTCACCACCAGGTCGTTTGATGTAAAATTATTGGGATTGCCCTTTTTAAAATGAAACGCGGCGTATCCGCTGATACCGTTACCGTCTTCCACCACGGCAACTCTCATCTTCCCTTTGAAAAACCGATCCATCTCCTTCTCAGTGCGCAAGATCATGCCGTGGGTCTCCATTGTCATCCTGTTATAGAACTCGGC
>CAZGIO010000184.1:0-3446 GCA_964525975.1 uncultured bacterium | reverse complement strand
GCGATCTTCTTATATCCCTCAAGTATCTTTCCGGTAAGATCGGGTTTTATGCTTCTTAGAAGATACTCTTCGGTAAAACCTTTTCCCACCACAACGGGGTTCATGTCCACGGGATCTTCCTTGAGACCGAATGTCTCCTTCATAAGGACGACATCTTCATCCACAGGCCCCCATTTTGAAGAGACCCATCTCTGCCCCACAGGTTTAATAAAACTCACATTTTTGTTCATCTCCACGAGACGTTTCAGAAACGCGAAGGAGACTGTGGATTTCCCCACGTCTTTATCTGTTGCGGCAATAAATATATTTTTCGCCATCATGCTCCCTTTATTTTATCCCCTGTTATCTCTGCGATTTTCTCAAGAAACAGTCTGTCATCATCTGTAAAGACACCTCTGTCATGGGAATCCACATCCACTTCACCCACCACTTCGTAATCCACAAAGATGGGCACCACGATCTCTGAGTTTACCTTGGGACTGCATGAGAGATAATTGCTTTCCTTATGGACGTCCTGTATGACGAATGATTCTTTTCGGGCAGCAGCCTGCCCGCATATACCTTCGCCCACTGGTATTCGCACATGTTCAGTATCTTCTCCTCGGAACGCAACAAGGTCCAGCATGCTTTTATCCCCTGGATCTATCATATAAAAACCCACCCAGTCATAATGCGGCACTTTTTCTTCTATGAGGTCGCTCACTTTCTGATAATAATCATCTGTAAAACCCATAGCTGAGACTGTTTCGATCAGATCCTCAAATATTCTTTGCATCTTCATTGATCTCCTTCCATAATTTGAATGCTCTCCTCATGTGTGGTATGGTTATAGACCCCCCCACAACAAGTCCGATAGACATGGCTTCCTCAAATTCCCGGCTGTTGACACCGCATTCCATGCATCTCAGCATATGGTATGATATACAGTCGTCGCACCGCATTACAAGTGAGGCCACAAGCCCCATAAGCTCCTTTGTCTTTTCATCAAGTGCGCCCTCTTTATATACTTTTGTATCCAGGTTAAAAAAACGTTTTATCTCTGACCCCCCGGATTCCAATATGATGCTGTTCATTGCTTCTCTTTCTTTCCTGAACTCTTCAGCCTTACCCATTATCCACACTCCTTTTCCTGTATAACCTCTCTGCAGCCGCTGTGATAACAATGCCGTTCAGGATAAAGACCATGATAAACAGCAGGCTGTCACGACTTATGTAAGACACCCATACCAGGGGCAGAGCAAAGAAGAGGACTGCTGTTGTGATCACAGACAGCAGGCTTTTAACACAGTTTTCAAACAAGCCTTTCTTTCCTGCAAGATAGGCATAGGGAATAGTCACAAATAATATGCCCCCAGCGGCGTTTCCCAGTGTGACCGGTATTAAATTAAACATGAGATCCGCCCATGTCACACCGCTTCCCGGAAGAAAGATGGCAGCGGGTATGATCCACATGTTGGCGATACTGTGCTCAAACCCCATGGCCACAAACGCAAATATGGGTATCCATGCGAGAAAAGCCTTTCCCATGGTTCCTTCAGCTCTGTTGAACATCCATATGGCAAGGTCCACGAGCCAGTTGCACAGCATACCAAGGATAAAGAGAGCGGCAAAACCTCTGGAAGTCTTCGCAGCCGCGCCGCTTATGACGGCCTCTCTCACCGCGGGGTTATGTAAGATCCCCCTGGACGCCGCTGCAAGTGCAGCCACTGTGACGGCTCCTGCGAAATTACCCGTATAGCTTCCCGTCCAGTTCCGGAGCAGCTGTAAAACACCGGCGCGTCTCTCAAATAGAGCCGCTGACATAAACAGCACGTTTCCTGTCCAGAGTTCCGATCCCGCAAACAGATGCCGCAGCTGTGACGCTCAGAAAAAAACCGGCGGCTATATACGCCCCTGCAAGAAATCCCGAGACAAAAAGGGCTCCTGTACCCGTGACCCCTTTTTCTCCACCGGCCTCAGCGATCTTTATGAATGACTTATCTGCGCCGTACATCTCCACCTCACACATTAAACTTATAGTTGATGATGTCGCCGTCTACCACGGTATATTCTTTGCCCTCAAGCCTGAGGTGCCCCGATTCCCTGACTTTTTTCATGTCACACCCGCTGGCTGTAAAATCTTCATACGACACAAGCTCAGCTTTGATAAATCCCCGTTCTATGTCGGAATGTATCTCTCCTGCGGCCTGTTTTGCAGCTGTGCCTCTTACAATGGTCCATGCCTTCACTTCATCCTCTCCCGCGGTAAAAAACGATATCAGTCCAAGGAGGTCATATGTGGCTCTTATTACTTTTTCCGTAGCCGGTTCAATTATGTCCAGATCTTCCATGAACAGCCCTCGGTCTTCAAAAGGCAGCATTGCGATCTCCTCTTCTATCTTCGCGGACAGAGCGATTACATCGCTGTTTTCATGTAGCTGCACCTGAGCTTTGATGGCTTCCACCATGGCATCAGAGTCCGGTATGCTTGATTCATGGAGGTTCACGACAAAAATGAGGGGTTTTAACGTATAAAACTGAAAACCCCTTACCGCCTTGATCTCTTCAGGTGAAAGCGCCGCGTCCCGCAGGTGCACATCTGATTCCAAAAGCTCTTTTAATTTCTCAAAAAGGATAAATTCCGCCTTTTCCTCCGGCGTCCTCTTATGCTTTATCTTGTCCAGCCTGTTTTCAACCAGTATAAGATCATTGATAAGCAGCTCATCAATGAGATTTTTTATCGCCGAGACAGCCTCTCCCGGATCCGCCTTTTCTTTTTCAAATCCGTTGATGACAGCAAGCAGACTGTGGGCGTTCCTCACGTTTTCCAGTATCTTAGCTTCCCCTTTTCGGCCCTGTGAATCCTGTATGCCCGGCACATCTATATACTGGACCTGTGCAAACGTCGTCTTAACAGGTTTATACACCTCGCTCAGTCTCTCTATGCGGGGGTCTCTCACTGAAGCAAACCCCTTGACTATACCGTAAGGGTCGTGCCCCCGTTCCCCTGTAAGCAGTGAAAACAGCGTGCTTTTCCCGCAGTATGGCCGTCCGATTATTCCACATGTTAAATTCATCTAATCACTCCTTGTGTTAACTATCTTTTTTACGGAATCCAGAAACAGATCATTCTCCTCCGGCATTCCCACAGTGGCGCGAACATACCCCTCATACCCTTTCATCTGTCCGTAATCACGGACAAACACATCTCTTCTGTGAAGTCCTTCAGCAAGTCCAAGGGGTCTTTCTTCCCTGATAAAAAGGAAATTTCCGTGCGAAGGCTTTACATTTATATGCGGGATGGATGAGAGTTCCTTATACATTCGTTCCCGTTCAGCTAAAATCAGCTCTCCTGAATCCCTGAAAAGCTCTCTGTTGTCCAAGATCTCTATACCCGCCGCGGCGCTGAAGAGAGAGAGGTTATATGGTTCAAACTGGCATTTTCTTATCATTGCCGCTGTCTTTTC
>CAZGIO010000183.1:0-3458 GCA_964525975.1 uncultured bacterium | reverse complement strand
ATACCCCTGTTTCACAGATACCATGTCTCTCTCCCTGTGGAAACACTGGCGGCTCTGATATTTCTGGTCCTTGAACTTGCGCTGTCCATGGGTGAAAAAGCATATCTACTCAGGATCAGACCCTCGATAAGCAGATACTTATAAATATTTTTGCTTGCTTATACCGTTGATAGCTTGATAGAGTGCGTCTTTTTCTATGGGTTTTCCCAGCACCCGGCTGATATCCGCCTCTGCAAGCTCCTTCTTATCGATCTCATAGATATTACCTGACATAAGAATGACTTCCAGACCCGGCTTTGTACGATGGATGATCTTTGCAGCCTCTATGCCGTTTATACCCTTCATGTGATAGTCTGTGATCACAAGGTCAAAGGCATCCTTATCCTGAAAAAAGATATCCAGCGCTTCTTCACTGTCAGATATGGCGCGGACACTATGCCCTTCATGCTCAAGCAAAGCGGTTAATACTGACAATACAGCTTTTTCATCATCGATAAGGAGTATTTTCAGCTTTTTTTTGGGGGAAATCTTCTCCTTTTTGACTGTATCGGCTTTCTCCTCTTTTTCAACCACGGGAAGGAGTATGGTGAACACAGTTCCTTCACCCTTCCTGCTTTGTGCTGTTATATCTCCGCCGTATGCTTTTATGATACCGTGTACTATTGAGAGGCCCAGCCCTGTCCCTTTGTTCTCGCTGTTTGTGGTGAAATAGGGTTCAAATATCCTGGACAAGACATCATTTTCCATACCTTCACCGTCATCTTCAACAGATATACGCACAAATATTTGATCCCCTGCCGTCTCTTCATCCACTGTTATGACCACATTACCTTTTTTATTTTTCAACGCCTGATACGCATTGGTGCAGATATTCATAATGATCTGCATGAACTTTGTCTCATCACATGATACCAGATAATCCTTTTTCATATGTACATCAATGTTCACAGAGGGCGGATATGTGGCTCTGAGAAGCCTCACTGTCTCCAGCAGAGCGTCACGGACACAGGTGACATCCCTGTCCCTTGTTCCGGGCCTGCTGAACATGAGTATCTGTTGTATGAGGTTTTTTGCCCTTTCACCGCTCTTCAATATCTGCGTCAAATATTCCTTCCCTTTCCCGTCTTCCTTTTCTTTTAACATCATCAGTTCCGCATGGCCTATGATGGAAGCAAGTATGTTGTTGAAATCATGGGCTATGCCCCCGGCCAGAGTGCCCAGAGACTCCATCCTCTGCGCCTGCTGCAGCTGTCTTTCAAGGTCACGTCTTTCGGTCACGTCACTGAATATACCCACGATATTCTTTATATCCCCATTCTGATCCAGCACAGGGGTCACAGAAATGTATTCATAATTTGTCCGTTGATCTGTCTTATACGTAATGGTGCCCCGATAACCCTCTTTTCTTTTTAATACTTCATCTATCTCTTTTTTTTCATCATCCCCCATCCTTTGGGCAAAAAGATTCTGTACACTATTACCTATAAGTCTCTTCCCATGCCAGGCTTCCCTTTTAGAAAAGGCTTTATTCACATACTGTATATCCCCTTTTTCATCACATACCACTATGGATTCAGGTACTCTATCGATGGCGTTCTCAAGACTGATCAGCTTCTCATTTTTTATCTTAATGTCAGTGATATCCTCTGTCATTATCACTATGTCCCTGTTTCCTTCTCCCTTTGTCTCGATTGAGAAAAAATATTGTGATATCCATTTCCACTTTTTCTTCCTTGTCCTTACCTTTGCTTCTTTGATAAAATAACTGCCTCCGTCCTCATATATCTCCCTGATCTTTTTCATATGAGGTCCGAGATAAATATCATGTTTATTGAATCTCAGTTCTTCTCTCTGATATTTGAGAGCTTCCATCTCCTTCTCATCCATATCCCAAAGTTCCCTCCATGCTCTGTTTGCATATGAGAGTCCACCCTTGCTGTCGCGTACAGTGATACCGATGGGGGAAGAGGCTATGAGTTCCTTAAAGACCCGCTCATGATATTCAGCTTCTTTTTTCGCTGAAGCCAGCTCTGTAATATCCCGTGAAAAGACAGATACCCCCTGTATCTCACCCCACTCATCTTCTATGGGATTGAAAAACAGCGCAAAATTACGTTTTTCACCCTCTATAGACATGTCCAGCTGTTCAGTCACATGTTCACCACTGAGAGCCCTGTCGTAACAACCCTTCCAGAATGAGCCGTTAAGCAGATCCTCATGTTTCAGGATATTATCTCCTTTTTCCAGTCTTATCCCGTACTTGTGCTCAATACTATCTTTGAATTCCCTGTTTATATATATGATCCTGTAATCTTTTGAAACAGCCCATACAGAACTCCTGATATTATTTACTATGGAGTTTAAAAGCGCTTCGTTTTCCCAGACCTTCTCCTGAGTCTCTTCCATGTCATGATATCTTCTTTCCATGGCCTCTCTCATGGCCTTGCGCTTTTTCCTGTTATCCATCCACCATATAAGCAAAACAGCGAGCAGAGTGAGAATAAACAGGTCAGCCATGGTCATCCTGTCTCCATAGAGACTTCTCCACCCGCTCACCGGCGTTATTTCCAGGCCCTTCATCCCCGGGATCAGATCTACTTCGACCCTTATCCCGGCGCTCCTTACACCGAACATCGCATCCTTTTCTTTAATGATCCTGACCTGGAACCTGCTGTCAGCCTTAAAATATGTCTCCAGGTCTGTGAGCATGATGATCTCTCTGTTATTTTCAAGGGCCAGGCGTGTAAGCACCATGATCAGCTCTCTTTCACCCGCTGTCACTTCCACCAGGTTTAATTGTTCCCCCTGTCCCCTGTATTTTATATCATCAAGATCCACATAAGGCAGATCGGGGTGTGCGTAAAGAGTAAGACTTCTCCCTCCGGAATCAATCCGCAACATCTTCACAGCTGGATAAGAAGTCTCCACTGTTACCCTGAAACTCTCTTCTATGGTCTCTTTGTTATTCTTTATTTCCGCATCTCTTAAGATATTACCCAGATTGATCAGAAGTGAACTGTTTTTCTTTAACTCATCCCCCATCTTATCAACGGCAACAGTCCAGTTCCGCTTCACTTCTTTTTTCACTTCTTTCTGAAAAATCCTTTCAATCGCCATGTGCAGAGAAAGAGCAGATATCACGGCGAAAGATATGATTATAATATTTTGCCTGAAATACAAAAATCTACTCATTAATAAAGTATAATCTGATTTCAGAAACGTTCAAGATTTATTACCGGATCCTGTTCCTGTAGAGACACATGTCGTAGGGTTCGCTGTCCTCTATGTTGCTGAGCTGATATATGAGGGCATCACTCTGGCTGTCATACATTATCTTGGACGGAAACGAACCCTCTGGCACTTTGAGCAGTGCAGTGCCTTTTAAGGCCCCATTTTCATCAAACACATAGATGGTGCTGTTTCCTCTTTCTTTTTCAGGCACCAGAGAGAGCCAATAT
>CAZGIO010000182.1:0-3466 GCA_964525975.1 uncultured bacterium | reverse complement strand
CAATCTGATATTTACTCTGGAGATACAGGAGAAATATGATGATCTGAAAAGAGTACTTGACGGCCTGATCAGCGATGACAGCAAAAGCCCGTACCAGAACTATTACATGGGGAAACTGTTTCTGACCCGCGACGACGTCATGGGATCTTTGAGATATTTCAAGACCGCCGTCGAAGCAAATCACGGTATCGCAGAACATGTGTCCGGCCTCATAGAGGAACGGGCAGATGGCCTGGAAGGTGAATCTGAGTATCTGCGCACAATGGCTGAGATTTATTTTCTCGGCGAGGATTATGTCAATGCCGTTAAAAACCTTACACTGTATATGAAGAAAGTGCCTGCGGAAAATCAGTACAGCGAAGAATTCCTCACAGAGATATATCTGAGATCAGGGCCGTTGGCGGAAGTGATGCTGGCCCAGAGTGAGCTTCTTGCCGCAAGAGGGGCGTTCGAAGAAGCCATGAAGAAGATCATACAGATCAAAGATAAAAGCAATCCGGGGATAGTCCCTTGCGTAGAAGCTATCATTAATGAACTTTCTGATAAAAGCGACGCTTATAAGATACTGGGCGAGCATGCCATGCTCCAGGGCGAATCCGGAAAAGCCCTTGAATACTTTCAGCGCCTTTTTGAGACCGACAGGACGTATGCGGATTTTATTCATGAGAAGATCAGACACATGGAATATGAATCGCCGGAGACCTATCTGCTTATGGGCGGTATCGAACTTCAGAGAGGCGATCTTAAGACAGCTTTTAAGAATTATAAGTCTCTGATGGATAATTATCCTGATTACGGCGAATCTGCCGTATCCGGACTGGAAAAGATCGTGGAAAACTCAAAAAAATCGGTCAACCTCAGGGTGCTCCTGCTCAATATATATATTGATAACGGGCTTTTTGAGAAAGCCATGAAACTGGTGGGCGAGATCATAAAGATAGACGGCAAGGTCTTTTCCCAGATATATGATCGTGTGGTCGAGATCGGCAGAGCCAGGGAGGAATACGCGGCCAAACTGGAAAAACTCACAGGGATCATCCTGGGGAAATCCCCCGGAGATGTCTACGCGCTCTTTGTCTCAGCGAACATGCATGTAGTGAACGGTAAAAGCGATGAGGTTATGGGTGAGATCGGCAAGATCATGGCTTCCGGGAACAGTGAGCTTATAAAAAAATGCGGTGACCTTTTTGATGACCTTATAGCGACTCATCCCGACAGGACGGATCTGAGATGGACATATACAGATCTTCTGGTCCAGAACAGAAGATACGCCGATATAGTGGAACAGATGTATTCAGTATACCAGACCCATCCTTCTGAATCTTCCAGGGTCCTGGAGACTGTGGAAAAAGTGGTGGCTTCCGGATATGCTGACAACGGCCTTGTTGAACTCTATTTCAGGGTTGCGGATGAACAAAACCTCCATGAGGATATTGACAGGTTTATAAAAAATGTATTGACCAAGGCGCCGGAGATACCGTGGACCTATGTGGCTCTGGTGAAACTGAGCTACAAGCGGGAAGATATCAATACAGTCATCAAGAGCATGCAGCGTCTGCTGAAATACGGCTCCATAGAACATTTTTACATGGTGAGGGATATAGCCGACTCAATAAGGAAAGTGGCAAGACCAAACCCGGGGCTCTATTACATATTGGGACGTTTTTACTGGAGTATAAGTGAATTCGGCGCCATGGTGGCCCTCTATGAGAAGATCGCCGGGAAGGACAGCAAATACGATGAGAAAATAGCTGATGAGATCAGCCAGGTCATAGAAAAAGTCCCGCAGAACGCCGATATGAGAGTGCTAGCAGGTAAACTTGCCTTTGCCACAGGCCGTCACAAAGACGCCGTCTCATATTTCAACCAGGCTGTGGCCATGGACGGGGAACGGGCGGATGGCCTTGTGGAATACTACGAAAAGCTCTCTCAGGAGCATAGAGACGACCTTTTCTATCTCCTGGAACTTATCAGGATCTATATTGACACCGACATGTATGAAAATGCCGTGATGTTCCTTAAGACCATGGAGATCGATGAAGAATACGAGCTGAAATATATTCAGATACTCAGACGTGCCGCTCAGAAATATCCCGAAGACAAATTTGCTGTCAAGCGGCTGGGTTTCCATTTTTGGGATAACAATAACTACGAGGATGCAGCGCGCTTCCTTGAACAGCTCATGGAGATCTCCGGCGAGGACGAACGCCGGGAGATCATGGAATATATCGAAAAGGATATGGATAATATCAATGACAAGTACGGGTATATGTTTTATATCAGTCTGCTCATGGATATGGGTGATACTCCCCGTGCCCTTGAATATCTGAAACGTGCCGTAGGCGTCATGGATGATGATGAGATACGCCAGTCCCTGGATAAGATAGGGAATGCCGCTGGCGGTGAGGATGAGGCGCTTATCGCTCTCACAGCAGAGATCATGGTATCCGCATCCTCAAAAGAGGAGGCTTTCGAATATCTGAAGAACCATGCTCCTCTACTCTGCAGTTCACATGACCGGTTCAACGGACTGATACAGGCTCTCATGGATAAACATGGCAAAGACAGCGCCATATACGACTATCATATAACCTATCTCATGGAAAAAGGCGATGTTATGGAGTTAAAAGCGGCGCTTGAAGGTTTTGAGGATGCCCAATGTTCAGACAGGGAAAAGACAGCCTATGCCCTCATGTATGCGGACCTTTCTCAAAAGACCGGAGAAGCGGAAGCCTCGAAAAAGTATTTTAAGGTAGCTGAAAAATACACAAAGGGGCTCAAGGAAAGGCTCGCTGTATATGAGGAGATAAAAAACAGAAATGATGAGTTCTGGATACCGTATCTTAAGGGCAGCGACGACCCGGTCTCAGGGATCAGACTGGCTGAACTCTATTTAAAGCGGGAAGAACCGGATGATGCGTATGACGTGCTTACAGGGATAAACAGCCCTGATCTTGAACGGAAACGGCTTATGCTTCTGGGAAGGTATTATTTTGCCAAAAAAGATTTTCTCGGAGTGCTTACCATATCATCCAAAGTCAAACTGGATCCCCTTAATATGGAACCCGAGGACACGGTCTTTGTCAAACAGCTTATTAACTCATGCAGAGAACTGCGCTTTTATTCAAAAGCTGAATATTATCTTCATTATTTAAAGGGCGCTGTGCCTGAGAAGGAGTTTGCCGCAATGGCAAAATTGATCAAGAGAGAAGAAGCCCGTTTCGTCAAAGACGGCGGCGGTAATTATATCACGAAGTGATCGGAGGTATTATGGGAAAGGATATTTGTCCCTTTTTAACCCGGGAAGAGAATCAGGAGACCGCATGCATCAGAGAAAAATGTTATATCTATGATGCCAAAAGCAAAAGCTGCAAGTTGACAACTTTAAGCGGTGATATTTCCGCTGATTACCGAAGCGATCGTCTCATCCCCATCGACCTCGATCTTGGGACGTAGGGTGGTGACA
>CAZGIO010000181.1:1738-3486 GCA_964525975.1 uncultured bacterium | reverse complement strand
ATATCGACAGCGGACTGCTCGTCCTGAAGGTGACTGAAGATTCTCCTGCGGAAAAATCCGGGATAAAAGTGAACGATATCATCACGAAGATAAACGGCGACAAGATCGAGAGCTTTGAACAGTTTGCAAGGGCCATCGCTTTTGCAGAAGACGGCTCCAGCATCACACTGGAAGTGCTCCGGGGAAGAAAGAAAAAAGTCATCGTGGCAAAACTGGAATCAAGAAAAGATGCTCCTGTATCTGAATCAGATGAACTGGGCCTGACACTCAAAGACGGTGAAAACGGCGTTGTGATCACTGCTGTAAGTAAGCGGTCTCCAGCTTATAAAAGACTCACTGAAGGGGACGAGGTCATCTATATAAACAGAGAACGGGTGGAAGACATAAAGTCATTCCGGGCTGTGATGAAAAAACTGGAGGACAAGAACAGACTGTACTTCACCGTGATACGCGATAACCGCAGGGTCATCGTGGTGTTCGAAAAGTAATACCACATCTTTGTAAAGGGGCGCGAAAGCGCCCCTTTTTTTTAGGAGTGAATATTCTACCCGGTTCTGAAACAAACTCTTTCTTCTTGATTTGTGGGCTAATGGTTCTATATTTATACTATAATGAATAACTGACAGGAGGTCCTATGTTAGCTGTAATAGCTGCGGCGTTGTTTTTATTCGGCCTGATACTTTTTCCATTTGCTAAACATCTGCATATATCCAGGGCGCTTTTGCTTGTCCTGCTCATTTTGTGTACAGGTGTCTTTGCATCGCAGTCTCTTGTTGTCATCGACGCCGGAGAAGTGGGTGTACAGATATTCTTCGGTCGCGTTATACCGAAACCCCTCTATTCAGGGGTTAATTTCAAGATTCCTCTGGTGGAAGTCGTCAAGTATCCCACGCGTCTTCGGGAATATACCATGTCATCTTTTTCCGCGGAAGGTCAAAAAGAGGGGGACGACAGTATAACAGTGCGTACATTTGACGGACTGGAAGTGCGTATCGATGCGACTATCTGGTGGAAGATCGCTCCCGATAAAGTCTATGATATATACAGGGATACAGCCAGGAACACCGAAGACCTGGAAGCCAAGGTCGTACGTCCGACACTGCGTACGGCGATCAGAAACGCGGTATCCACTATAAACCTTAACGCCCTGTACTCCACAAAAAGAGAAGGCCTTGGTACCATGATAGCTGAGAGACTTTCCAATATCCTGGAAGACAAAGGCATTCTCATAGAAGAAGTGCTCATACGAAATATCAAACTCCCTCAGAACGTGGAGACAGCTATTGAGGAAAAACTCAAGATCCAGCAGGAAGTGGAAGCCATGGAGGCGAGAAAAGAGATCGCGAAAAAAGACGCCGAGATCAAACAGATCGAGGCCGAAGGCCTGGCCAGGGCCCAGGAGATCATTAAAAAGACACTGGATCCCCAGTATCTGCAGCATGAAGCCATCCAGGCTTACAGAGAACTGGCCCAGTCTCCAAACACTACCTTTGTCATCATGCCCACAACAGGGGACGGGACTGGCATGCCCCTTATCATGAACGCTCCTCAGCCTGTGCCTGTCAAATAATTATTTATAGCGGCTCGTAATCGGGCCGCTTCATTTATTTTCCCTTTTTGAAACAATATTTTGCCGAGAGATGTCTATAATATATGTTTATGTATTCATTTTAAAAGGGAGGTTGATATGTAATAGGTGGTATTCTGGTTGTTTCTGGTGACAATTGCCCTGGCAGGTTGTGCCGGCG
>CAZGIO010000181.1:0-1696 GCA_964525975.1 uncultured bacterium | reverse complement strand
CTCTGGTCCATGCATGGCAGCCGGAGAACATAGCATTGGGATCCAACAGGGTCACAGTGCATAATAATCAGATCATCTATATGCAGCGTTATCAGGAATATATCAATGTGGTCTTTGCAGGATTTAATGGCGACGAGCTGAAAAAAGTCAGGATAGAAAGAGGCAAAGGGCCCGGTGAAGTGCTTTTTCCCCTCAATATAGAAGTGGATGACGACAATATCGTTATCTGTGACAGCGGCATGCGTAGAACCACATTGTTTGATATGGACGGCCAGTATGATGACAGCTTTGAGATGGATACCGACACCGGGATGATATTCCTATCTTCAATCAAGGATAAAAAAATGGCGTTCAACAGCTTCAATGAGACTCTTATCGGGGTTATGGATATACAGAACGGTAAAGTTATCCACAGCATACCCCACGAAAAAACAGGGTTCCCGGGAAATGACGATCCCTATCTGGGATGTGCTGTTACTTTTGACACGGATTCAGGAGATATCTACACCGGATGGGCTGATTCTCCCTACAGGATAGAGATATATTCCCCTGAACTGGAGCTGAAAAAGACTATTTACAAAAAGATCGATTTTGACATGGATGACCCCACATGGTATTCGCAGAACGGGGGACTGGATATGCAGGGTGATTTCCTCATTGCTTCCATCTCCGTGGATGAGAATTATATCTACACGCCATCCCATGAGATGTCCGTGATATTTGAAGGCGGTATAGAAGTCAACGAGCTGAAGGGCTCAGTCTGCGTCTTCGATAAGAAAACCGGAAATTTCGTCCGGGAGCTTACCTTTTAACCCCTTAAAAAGCCACTGACCACAGCCTTGATGAACTTGTGGAACAGGATGAGAGTAAGCTCACAAGTCAGCTCACAGTGAGCCCGGAGTTCCATTTCAGCCAGGCAGTGCTGGTATTTGATAACCCGTTGTATGAATAATAAAAAATAAATAAGGGGATGCGATGAAAAAGATTTATTACATGTTTATATGTCTTCTTGTGATCGCCGGCTGTTCCGGTAACAGCCTGTCTGAAGTGAAAAACGGGCTGAAACCGGATCTGGGCAGGAAATCCATGGAGATCAAAAACGTATGGCAGAGGTTAAATCCCATGGGCGGACCCGCACGGTCCACTGTCTATGAAGGCCAGGTGGTCTATCTGCAGCGGTTCCAGGACCATATAAATATAGTCTTCTTGTCATTGGAAGGTGATGCGGTGAAGACTCTGACCCTGCCCCGGGGAAAAGGGCCGGGTGAACTCATGTATCCCCTTAACATCAATATCGACAATGATATGATATATATAAGCGACAGCGGTACAAGAAATATGTCCATCTTTGATATAGAGGGCAGGTTTATCGATAATTATCCCCTCGATACAGATACCGGTTTTATATTCCTTACGGAAGTGAAAAAGGGAAAGATGCTATTTTCCAGCTTCAACCAGACCCTGATCGGGATGATAAACGCCCAAAGCGGTGAAGTGCTCAGCCGGCTGGAACATCCCATTGTGGGATTCCCCGCAAACGGTGACAGGTATTACGGCGGCGCTGTGGCCTTTGACCCCGATTCAGATGAAGTTTTTATGGGACGTGCGGATCCTCCTTACAGAGTGGAAGTATATGGCCCCGGTATGGAACTGAAAAAAACATATTTTAAAAAAGTCGATTATGATGTCGTTCCCC